>JANQMB010000111.1 GCA_028280355.1 Verrucomicrobiales bacterium | reverse complement strand
AGAGCGGGAGGGGGTCGAAGGTGATGATCAAGGCCTTGTCCTGAAACCGCGATAGCGATCGGAGGGGCGGTGTCTCGCCGCCTATCGACACGTTCCCAGCAGGGCGGCAAGATGCCGCCCCTCCCCGTGGGCTGCCGAGCCCTTTCGTGCCTTACCCCATGGCGCTAGGGTTCAGCCAACCCCGTGGCCGCGTGCTTCTGCTCGTCCTACTTCACCTCCCGCTCGGTGGCTTCTACCCTGAGCACGAGCGGCCGGTGGTCGCTGGCGGTGAACCAGTCCGGGTCGGTGTGGATGTACGACTTGTCCGTGATGACTTCAGGCATCAGGCCGCGGCTGGCGAAGACGAAATCGAAACGGGAATACTGGTCGGCCCAGCGCCAGTAGTAGGTCCAGCGCTCGCCCCGGTCGTCGGCGAGTTGGATGTCGGTGAGGGCTTCGGGCCTCCCGAACTTACCGCGCACGACCTTGATCGGCAGTTCGTTCCTGGTGTCGTTGAAATCGCCGTAGACGACGAGGTTCACGCCAGGTATGGCCTCGAAGATGCTGTCGATGTGGGCGCGCAGCAGTTCGGCCTCGCTGCGCCGCATGAGCGCCTGGTCGGCCTCTTCGACCTCGCGCTTGGACTTCAGGTGGACGCCGAGGCAGCGCAGCTGGTAACCGTCGTTGACCTGGACGGTGACGTCGAGGATGCCGCGCTGGAAGGGGAGCTCCCTATCGCCGAGGCGGTAGGTGAGGTCGGTCTTCGAGTTGCGGGCGACGATGGGGAACCTGCTCAGCAGCGCGAGGTGGCGGGTCCTGTCGGCCGGGAGAGTGAGTTCGGCATGCGGGTACTTCAGGCCGGCGGCGGCGAGCCGGCGTACGAAGTCCTCAAACTGATCCGGGCCGCCCATCTCGCAGACGCCGAGGATGTCGGGTTTGGTGGCGACGATGATCTCGATGAGCTCCTTGATCTCGTTCTCCGGCTTCGGGGCGTCGCGTTTGAACTCACCGGCGACGCGGCGGTCCATGCGGAGGTAGTTCTTGAGGTTGTAGGAGACGAAGTTGATCTCCTCGGCCGCGGCGGAGATCGCCGACAAGCCAAAGGCTGAGAGGAGGGCGATGCCCGATGAGCGTAGGGAGGGCGGCGACATGGAGCCCATGGTGTTGTCGGAGGCGCCGCCCGACAAGTGCAATCCACGAACCTCCCGCCGGCGGGTGGCGCCGCGAGGGCGAGCCCTCGGGCCGCGGTTCTTCCGACCGCTCTAGACTGCTCGGAGGCTCCTCCAGGCCTCCAGGCCTTTTAGGCGCCAGCTTCGTCCTTGGCCTTCTCGCTGTCCGTGGAGGCCTTCTTGTCGTTGTCCCACTCCTTCTCCGCCTGGTCGGCGGCGCTCTTGATCTCCTCCTCGAACTCGTCTTTCGCCTTCTTGAACTCGCCCATGCTCTTGCCGACGCCGCGCGCGAGCTGCGGTAGTTTCTTGGCGCCAAAGAGCAGCAGGACGAGCAGGAAGATGAGGATCATCTCCGGCCCGCCGAGCGGGAAGGCGAGGGGGGGCAAGTTCATGTCGCTGGGGTGGGGTGAGCCGCCTGGGGGCGTCTCAGTCCTCTTC
The DNA here is from genome assembly GCA_028280355.1 of Verrucomicrobiales bacterium. GTDB lineage: Bacteria > Verrucomicrobiota > Verrucomicrobiia > Verrucomicrobiales > DEV007 > JANQMB01. Next base: position 1,701 of record JANQMB010000111.1, on the reverse strand, counting down.
TCTGGTGGCGGCCTCCTTGATCTCGCGCTCGACCTCCATGCGCGCCTTCTTCATCTCCCCGCTGGCCTGCCCGATCCCGCGGGCGAGCTGCGGTAGTTTCTTGGCGCCGAACAGAAGCAGCACGATGAGGGCGATCAGGATGATCTCCGGGCCGCCCAGGGGCATGGCAAGGATAGGTGTAGTCATACGAAGTTACTCCCGAAGCTAAAAGGATATGAACCCCTGCGCAAAAGAAAGTTTGGAGGTCGGGGGGCGGCCACTGGGGCGATTGGGGCTGGAAATACCGCCGTGCCGGGCTATTGGGGCGGGATGGCGCCCGCCGGGAATCTACCGATATACGAGGTCGAGGGGGAGATCGTTGCCGCCCTCCGGGGGCGGGAGGGGGGACGCCTGGTGCTGGAGGCGCCCACCGGTTCTGGGAAGTCGACCCAGCTGCCCCAGATGATGCTGGATCACGATCTGGTACCCCGCGGGGAGATCGTGGTGCTGCAGCCGCGCCGGATCGCGGCACGCATGCTAGCGCGGCGGGTGGCGGCGGAGCGGGGCGGGCGCGCCGGCGGGGAGATCGGATACCAGGTGCGCTTCGAGAAGGTCGCCGGGCGGGAGACCAAGGTGCGCTACGTCACCGAGGGCGTGCTGCTGCGGCAGATGCTCGACGACCCGGAGCTGGGGCGCGTCGGGGCGATCGTGTTCGACGAGTTCCACGAGCGGCATCTCCACGGCGACGTCATGCTGGCGCTGGCCTTGTCCCTGCAGCGCGGGCCGAGGCCGGACCTGAAGCTGGTCGTGATGTCGGCGACGCTCGATTCGGATCGCCTCGAGTCACACCTTTCGCCCTGCCAGGTGGTGCGCTCGACGGGGCGGACCTTCCCGGTGGAGGTTCGTCATGTGCCGCCCCGGGCGAAGAAGGGGGCGGCGGGCGTGTGGGATGCGGTGGCGGCGGTGTTGCGGGACGAGGTGCTAGCGAAGGGGGTCGAGGGGGACGTGCTGGTGTTCCTGCCAGGCGCCTACGAGATTCGGCGGACGGTCGAACTCCTCCGCCGGATGGGTGGGCTGGCAGGTTGGGATATCCGCCCGCTGCACGGTGCGCTACCGCCGCCGGAGCAGGACGCCGCGGTGGCCCCGTCGGCGCATCGGAAGATCGTCGTGGCGACCAACGTCGCCGAGACCTCGCTGACGATCGACGGGGTGAAGGTGGTGATCGATGGCGGCACGGCCAGGGTCGCCAGCTTCGACGGGAGGCGGGGTTTCAACACCCTGACAGTGCAAAAAATCTCGCGTGCGTCGGCCGACCAGCGTGCCGGCCGGGCCGGGCGGGTGGCGCCGGGGCTCTGCCTGCGGTTGTGGTCCGAGCGCGACCACGCGGGGCGCCCAGCCGCCCAGGAGCCGGAGGTGCGGCGGCTGGATCTCTCGGAGATCCTGCTGGCGCTGGCCGCCGCCGGGTATCGGCCCGGAGAGATGCCATGGCTCGACCCCCCGGGGGAACTCACGGTCGGCGGGGCGACCGAGCTGCTGGCCGACCTGGGGGCCCTGCGGCGTGGGGGGGTGGAGATCACCGATCTCGGGCGGCGGATGGTCGCCTTCTCGGCGCACCCCAGGTTCGCCCGGATGTTGGTCGAGGCGGAGCGCGAGAGTTGTGTTGCCGAGGCCGCCCTGTGTGTGGCCCTCTGTCAGGGGCGTGACCTGTTCGTGCGGGGCGGC
>JANQMB010000082.1 GCA_028280355.1 Verrucomicrobiales bacterium | reverse complement strand
CGTTCGCGGTCCGCCAGCACGGCGGGGACACCGAGGTCCATCGTACCCCGCTGCGCAAGTTTCTCGGCAACGCCTTCCGGTTGCTGGTCCGGATTGGTTTCTCGATCCCCTGCAGCGACACGCAGTGCGGCCTCAAATGCATCCCCGCCGCGAGCTACCGGGAGGTCCGCCCCCACCTGGTCGAACGCCGCTTCGTCTTCGACGTCGAACTCGCCGCCCGCCTGACCCGCGCCGGCCACCGCATCACCGAGTTCCCGATCGCGTGGGAGGAGAGCCTGGGGACGAGCCTCAACATCCGTTCGGCCCTGGGCATGCTCTTCGCCCTGGTGGCCGTCCGCTGGCGCCTCTTCCGGCGGCGCTAAGGACTCCAGAGTCTATCGGTAGCGTCCGAGAACCGCCCCCAGGGGAAAGGCGTTTCGAGATGTGCCCTAGCCGCAGTGCTCACGGCACCAGCCACCCCGGGGTCACCACCTCGTCGATCCAGACCTGGGGCGGCGTGTGGCGCCCGCCGCCACCCCGGACGCGCAAGATGCAGTTGACGTAGGCGGCGCCCCCCGCCGCGGCGCCGATCGCGTGTAGCTTCCCCAATTCGACCGCCGCCTCGCTCTCGCGCAGCGCGTAGCCGAAGATCTCCGCCCGCCCGTACATATCGGTGATCTGATAGGAGACGAGGGTGTTCTCGTCCGCGAACTCGTAGTTGTAGTAGTCCGAGGGGCGCAGCAGGACGCGCATCTCGACCGCGCGGCGCGGCGGCGCGGCGTGGAAGCTGGTGATATCGTATCCGCAGTACCCCACGGCGCTCTCCCAGTCGAGCAGGGGCTCCCCGTCCTCGGGGATCTCGAACCACAGCTTGCCCGCCGGCGCGCCGGGCCGGGCGACGCCCCGCAGGCTGGCGAACCGCAGCCCCCCTTTCTCAAACTCCTCATAGCTCAGGGCGTCGAGCGGGGGGAACACGGTGCCGATGCGCACCTTGCCATAGAACCTCTGCATGCGCGGTGCCGCCCTGTCGGGGTCGCGGACGAACCGCAGCCGGTCGCGGACGGTGGTGGCCGCAGAAAACCCGGCGCTGACACGCAGGGCCTTCTGGGCGGGGCTCTCGCTCTCGGCGCGACCCGCCCCCGCCGGACCGGCGCCATCCCCGGCGCGGTCGCCCGTGCGGGAGATCCACATGACGCTGGCGACGACGGCGGCCGCCATGACCGCCAGCATCGCCACGATCGATAGCACCTTGAGCCGGCGCGACCAGAGCCGGCGCCCGGGGTTGGCGTCGGGGTAGGTCGTCCAGGCGGACTCCAGGTCGAAACCGGCCTCCGCCTGTTCGCGGGCGACGAACTTCGCCATCTTGTCCTCGTTCAGCCGATGTGGAACCGTCGTGGCATCCTCCTCGGAGGCCGCGTCCGCCGCCTCCCGCTCGGGGGGGGCACCGCCCTCCCGCCTGGTGGGCAGCCTCACCATGCCCAGCCCGGCGCGCCCGCTTTTGCCAGAGATCGGAACCGCCTCTGTCCCCAGCGCGAGATCGGGCGCCGTCATCGAACCGCTACACCCCTCACAACGCACCTCCTTCCCCTGCTGCCGGGCCTTGATCTCCACCGGCCGGGCGCAGAACGGGCACCCGAACGCGATGTTCCGACCGACCTTCTTCGCCTTGAATACTTCGATCTCCCCGCGGGCGATCGCCGCGAAAATCGGATCTTCCTCCGACGCCGCCGCCACTGGCGTGAGGTGTCCGCGCCCAGCCCCGACGGGGCCCGGCCCCGCCCCGCCCGCGGTCAGGGGTTGGCTCTCCGCGGCGCCCCCTTTCGGCGGCTCGCCCCGACGGCGCGGCGGCGGCAACGACGACCCCGCCGATGCCCCCCCACCACCGGCCTCCTCCACCTCCCCGTCCGGCCCGCCATCTTCGGGCACGGTGAGCTCCCGCTCACAATAGGGACAGTGGATCTGCATCCCGATAGCACGCTCGTCGATGGCGATCGCCTTATCGCAGTGCGGGCAGTCGAAAATGACTTCTTGGGAACTGCTAGGTCGGGGGGGCGTCAAGGGTCGTGCGTGTTGGTGGACGTCTGAAAGCTTAGCGCAGATTGTCCTGGAGTAGAGGCGGATTTCACGATATTCGTCACCGTGCCAGAACCGGCTCCCTCCCCTGACAAGATCCGATTCCGCTGCCCGCAGTGCGAGGCGAGGCTAGCCGCTCCGAGGGCGCGGGCCGGGGCGCAGATCCCCTGTCCGAAATGCTCCACCCTGCTGACCGTCCCCGACGGCGCGGGGGACGCAGATGCGGCGCGCGCCGAGTGGTCGCTCGCCCGCTGCCCCGACTGCGACGAGATCCTGAAAGTGAAGAGGGCATCCTTCGGCACCCCCGTCCGCTGCCCTTCATGCGAGTCCGACCTCATCGTCGACGACCGCCCTCAGCGCGGCGCCTAACCGTCGAGGGCCCGTTCCACCAACAGGGCGGCGAGGCGTTCGGTGGCACGGTCCAGCTCGGCGTTCGCCGCCTTGAGCGCCGCGCCACGCCCGCCCGCCAGTGCGGCCTCCACCGCCGCCACCCGGCCGCCGATCTCCTGTCGCTCGTCGTCTGAGAGCGCCCCCCCCGCCACCTCCAGGGCCTGGGCCACCGCCGGCAACAGTTCGTCGCTCTTCATCTTCGCCTCCGTCCAGACCCGCTCGTTCATGTCGTCGAAGGCGTGCTCGACGGACTCCGAGACCATCCGTTCGACCCGCTCGTCATCGACGTCCACCGCCGCGTCCCGGATCTCCAGCACCCGGTCCTCGCCCCCGGCGGTATCGCGGGCGAGCACGCTCAGGATCCCGTCGGCGTCGAGGGAGAACTGCACCCCGACCCGCGCGCTGCCCTTGGCGCCAGGCGGGAACCCGATCTCGAACTCCCCCAGCGGCCAGTTGTCGCGCGCCATCTCGCGCTCCCCCTGCAGCACGCGGATCTTCATCGCCCGCTGCCCGGCCACGGCGTTGGTGAACAGCTCGCCGCGCTTGACGGGGATGGTCGTGTTGCGCGGGACGATGACGTTCATCAGCCCGCCGAAGGCCTCTACCCCCAGCGACAGCGGCGTGACGTCTAGCAGGACGACATCGCGCAGCGCACCGGACAGCACGCCAGCCTGGACGACGGCCCCGAGCGCGACCGCCTCGTCGGGGTTCTGCGACAGGTCGGGCGCCTGCCCGAAGACCTCGGCGACCACCGCCCTCACCAGCGGGATCCGCGTGCTCCCGCCCACCAGCACCACCGCATCGAGCTCCCCCCCTTCCACCTCGGCGGCGGCCAGGACGTTCCGGCAGTGCGCCCTGGTCCGGTCGACGACCGGGCGCGCCAGCTCCTCGAAGTCCCCCCGCGCGAGCTCGGTCTCGAAAGGCTCCCCCCCCTCGCGAAACGGCAGCCTGACCGGAACCGCATCCGCCTCGGAGAGGGCCTCCTTGGCCGCCCTGGCAGCCTCGAGGAACCGCGCGACCTCCATCGGCGACGCCTCCTCGAACGCCCCGCCGCCCGCCATCGCATAGAGCCTCGCGGCGAGCAACCGGTCGATATCGTCGCCTCCGAGACCGGTATCCCCTTCGGTGGCTAGCACTTGAAACACCCCGCCGTTCAGCTCCAACACGGAGACGTCGAAGGTCCCGCCACCGAAGTCGTAGACCGCCACCCTCGACCTCTCCGCCAGCTTGTCCAAACCATAGGCGAGCGCGGCCGCGGTGGGCTCGCTGACGATCCGCACCACCTCGAGCCCGGCCATCTCCCCGGCGCGCCTCGTCGCGTTGCGCTGGCCGTCGTTGAAGTAGGCCGGCACGGTGATCACCGCCTTCCCGATCGCCGCCCCCATCGCCCTCTCGGCCACCCCCGCCAGATGTCGGAGGATCTCCGCGGAGACCTCCTCTGCGCCCACCGGGGGGTCGCCCGCGACCAGGACCTCGCCCCCGCCCATGTGGCGCTTGGCGGAGGCGACCGTCCGGTCCGGGTGCAGCGCGCGCATCCGCCTCGCCGCCTCGCCCACCACCGGCTCCCCCCCGCCGTCGGGGAAGTGCACCACGGAGGGCACGATGCGGGACCCCGTCTCGTCGGCCAACAAAATCGGGAAACCCGAGTCCACCACCCCGACCAGGGAGTTCGTCGTGCCGAGATCAATTCCTAGGATGGCTTCGCTCATGTCCGCTACGCGTCCCGGAAGGTGCCGCATGCACCGCCGCAGGCGAACCATTTCTGTCCCCTTTCGCCGGCCAGCATCACCCGCCGCCGCGAGCTAGAGGGACGAGACCAGCGCCGCCATCCGCTCCCCGATCTGGCCCTCCCATTTGCCGAGGAACCTGAGCTCCCGATACCGTTCGGCGATCGCGCCCCTCGCGCTCTCCCTGTGTTCTGCGAGATCCCGGTCGATCCCCTCCAGACCCGCCAGCACCTGCTCCCGGCGGGCGCGCAACTTGCCGCCGGCCGGGAGCAGGTGCTGGCGGGTCTGGAGGGGATCGACCGGGATCTCGCAGAACACAGGGAGAGGG
>JANQMB010000077.1 GCA_028280355.1 Verrucomicrobiales bacterium | reverse complement strand
CCCGCCCGGCTTGCAATCACCGAGCGGTCACCATGTCATCCGGGGGCCGCCAGCGCCAGCACCGGCTGCGAGGCATACATACCGTCGCTTGCGAGCGATAGGAGGGCGTCCCGTTCCTGGGGGGAGGCGTTTCTCTAGGCGCGTCGCCCAGCCTCGCTGCCCCTTGTGCCCCATTTTCAATGGGCTCAGCAACGATCCCGGCAATTCTAAAAATACAAATATTTCCATAATTTTTAGACCGAATGAGGGGGGCTGAATTTTCCGCCGGGAGTTCTGGTTCAGGGGGTTCTCAAGTGGCCCGTGAAGAAATGGGGAATGGGGCAGCAATTCGCCTTGCCTAACGGGCGAAGCTCACTATATTCGCGCTCCCTTTTTCGGGGTGACTGCGCTCTGCGCTTGGGGCTTTTGCCACAGGGGTAGCCGACGGGTCAATATCTCTTGCACCGGCTAATGGCGCTGGGTGTGGAGGTGTCGTCTCGTCCGCCGTCGCTCTCCGGGGACACTTCGCACACCGCTATGCCCACCATCAATCAGCTCGTCCGCCACGGTCGCAAGAGACCTGCCGAGAAATCGAAATCGCCCGCGCTTTCGGAATGTCCGCAGCGCCGCGGCGTCTGCCTGCAGGTCTACACGCGCACGCCGAAGAAGCCGAACTCCGCCTTGCGGAAGGTGGCGAAGGTCCGCCTCACCAACGGCCAGGAGGTCATCGCCTACATCGGCGGCGAGGGGCACAACCTGCAGGAGCACTCGATCGTCCTCGTGCGGGGCGGCCGGGTGAAAGACTTGCCCGGTGTGCGCTACCACATCGTCCGCGGCGCGCTCGATACGCTCGGCGTCGAGAGCCGGCGACAGGGGCGCTCGAAGTACGGCGCCAAGCGCCCGAAAGGATAGGCTTATCGCACCGTCGACCACCTCGTTCATCCACCCATTTTCCCCGCCCGCACATGTCACGCCGCAGAAGAGTCCGTCACAAGATCGAGGCCAAGGACCCCCGCTACGACAGCGTCCTGGTCGCCAAGTTCGTCAACACCGTCATGGGCGGTGGCAAGAAGTCGCTCGCCGAGCGGATCGTCTACGCCGCCATCGAGCGGGCCAACGAGGGCAGCGACAACGTAGACCCGCTGGAGATCCTGACCCGGGCGGTCGAGAACGCCAAGCCGCGCGTCGAGGTCAAGTCCCGCCGCGTCGGCGGCGCCACCTACCAGGTGCCGCTCGAGGTCGCCACCGGCCGCCAGGAGTCGCTGGCGATCCGCTGGCTGGTCAACTTCGCCCGCGGGCGCCGCGGCACGCCGATGCACGTCGCCCTCTCCAACGAGATCAAGGACGCCTCCTCCAACAGCGGCAGCGCCGTGCGCCGGCGCGACGAGATGCACAAGATGGCGCAGGCCAACCGCGCCTTCGCCCACTTCCGCTGGTAACCGCCTCCCCGCCCCGCGGGCGCCGCCCGCGCCAGTCCAACCCAACCCACCGATAGCCAGACCAGTGTCGGATAACCCCAATTCGCCGGATCGCGAGTTCCCGTTGCAGCGCACGCGCAACATCGGGATCTGCGCGCATATCGATGCGGGGAAGACCACGCTCACCGAGCGCGTGTTGTTCTACACCGGGATGATCCACCGGATCGGCGAGGTGCACGACGGCCAGGCGACCACCGACTGGATGGAGCAGGAGCGCGACCGCGGTATCACGATCACCTCCGCCGCGGTGAGCTGCTCGTGGAAGCAGATCAAGTCCGAGGGGCTCTACAAGGCGTACGAGGGGGTCGAGCAGCGGGTGAACATCATCGACACCCCCGGCCACGTCGATTTCACCGCCGAGGTCGAGCGCTCGCTGCGCGTGCTCGACGGGGCGGTGGTGGTGTTCTGCGGCGTCGCCGGCGTCCAGCCGCAGTCCGAGACGGTGTGGCGGCAGGCTGACAAATACGGCGTCCCGCGCATGGTCTTCGTCAACAAGATGGACCGCGTCGGCGCCGACTTCGCCAACGTGGTCGAGGACATCCGCGAGAAGCTCGGCGCCAACGCCGCGCCCGTGCTAGTGCCGATCGGCGCCGAGGACCATCTCTCGGGACAGATCGACGTCATCAACAAGAAGGCGATCGTCTACTCCGACGACGACGCCCTCGGCTCGACATACGAGGTGCGCGACCTGGAGGAGGGGGAGCGCGAGGTCGCCGACGCCGCCTATTCCGCCCTCGTCGACCAGCTGGTCGACGCCGTCGACGAGATCGGCACGATGTTCCTCGAGGAGCAGGAGATCACGTCCGCGGACGTCAAGGCCGCCCTGCGCCGCGCCACCATCGCCAACAAGATCATCCCGGTCGCCGGCGGCTCGGCCTTCAAGAACAAGGGGGTGCAGGCCACCCTCGACGCGGTGGTCGACTATCTGCCCAGCCCGCTGGACATCCCCGCCGCCGAGGGGCACGAGCCCGGCGAGGAGGAGAGGGCCGTCGCCGTCCCCACCGACGACAACGCGAAGTTCTGCTCCCTGGCCTTCAAGCTGTGGAGCGACAAGTTCGTCGGCAAGCTGGTGTTTTTCCGCGTCTACTCCGGCACCGTCTCGAAGGGCGACCAGGTCTACAACCCGCGCACCCGACGCAAGGAGCGCATCGGCCGCCTGATCCAGATCCAGGCCGACGAGCACAAGGACATCGAGACCTGTTACGCCGGGGACATCGCCGCCGTCGTCGGCATCAAGAACATCACCACCGGCGACACCCTCTGCGACTCGACCCTCGACGTCATGCTCGAGCCGCCGTCCTTCCCCGAGCCGGTGATCTCGATGTCGGTCGAACCCCGCACCACCGCCGACCAGGAGAAGATGGCCACCGCCCTCCAGCGCCTTGGCGAGGAGGATCCGACCTTCGTCGTCAAAACCGATGAGGAGACCGGCCAGACCATCATCTCGGGCATGGGCGAGCTGCACCTGGAGATCATCCAGGATCGCATGCGGCTCGAGTTCGGTGTCGAGACCAACTCCGGCAAGCCGCAGATCGCCTACCGCGAGACCATCACCACCTCCTCGGGGGGCGAGGGTCTCCTGAAGAAGCAGACCGGCGGCAAGGGGCAGTACGGCCACGTGATCCTCAGCGTGGCGCCGAACGAGCGCGGCAAGGGTCTGACCATCGAGAACAAGGTGGTCGGCGGCTCCATCCCGAAAGAGTTCATCAACGCCTGCCTGTCGGGTATCAGGGAGGCGATGATCAGCGGGGTCGTCGCCGGCTACCAGGTGATCGACGTGCACGTCGACCTGCTGGACGGCTCCTCGCACGACGTCGATTCCAACGAGCAGTCGTTCAAGATGGCCGCCATTTTCGCCATGAAGGACGCCTTCAGGAAGGCCGGCTGCAAACTGCTGGAGCCGGTGATGGCCGTCGAGTGCACCACCCCGGACGAGTTCCAGGGCGACATCATGGGCGACCTCAACCGCCGCCGCGGCCACATCGACGAGATCGGGGCCCGCAACAACGTCAACATCATCAAGGCCAAGGTGCCCCTTGCCGAGATGTTCGGTTACTCGACCGACATCCGCACCCTCTCCTCCGGGCGCGCCAGCTATTCGATGGAACCCTCCCATTTCGAGACCGTCCCCGACAAGATCGTCGAGGAACTGGTCGAACAGCGTGGGGGAGGAGTCCCCGCCCTCGCCTGAGGACAAAGAGGTTAGCGAACTTTACACGCCCCGTAACCATGGAAAGCCAAAGCATCAGAATCCGCCTCCGGGCATACGATCACCGCGCCCTCGACCGCTCGGCCGAGGAGATCGTGGACACCGCCAAGCGCACGGGCGCCAAGGTGGCCGGCCCGATCCCGCTGCCGACCCGCATCGAGAAGTTCAGCGTCAACCGTTCGCCGCACGTCAACAAGAAGTCCGCCGAGCAGTTCGAGATCCGCACCCACAAGCGCCTGCTCGACATCGTCGACCCGACCGCGCGCACCGTCGATGAGCTGAAGAAGCTCAACCTCCCCGCCGGCGTCGATATCTCGATCAAGATCTAGTTTGCCGGGCCTGGCCGGCCCCGCCGGCGGCCCCCCAGAAACCCCGTTCACCCAACCACTTTTAACCGCGACCCCCGCCCAGACCCGAACGCGCCATGAGCATAGGACTTCTAGGAAAAAAGGTCGGAATGACCCGCATCTACGACGAGGACGGAGCCATGATCCCGGTCACCGTCATCGACGTGAGCGACAACACCCTTCTCCAAACCAAGACCGAGGAGACCGACGGCTACTCCGCCGTCCAGGTCGGCTTCGATGGGCAGCGGGAGTCCCGCGTCAACAAGCCCCGCAACGGCCAGTTCAAGAAGGCCGGCTCCGAGCCGAAACGCTTCGTGCGCGAGTTCCGCCTCGACGCCGGTGCCGACGTCCCGGAGGCGGCGCCGAGCGCCGACATGTTCCAGAACGGCCAGTTCGTCGATGTCATCGGCACCACCAAGGGCAAGGGGTTCCAGGGCGTCTATCGCCGTTTCGGTTTCGGTGGCCTGCCGCAGTCCCACGGCTCCATGATGCACCGCCGCCCCGGGGGCATCGGCGCCGGCTCGACCCCGGGCAGGGTCTGGAAGAACACCAAGATGCCCGGCCGCATGGGCGGCAAGCGCGTCACCGTCCAGAACCTCAAGGTCGTCGAGTCGCGCCCCGAAGACAAAGTGCTGCTGATCAGCGGTGCCGTCCCCGGCGCCAAGGGCGGCTACGTCATCATCCGCCCGGCCCTCAAGAAGCCGGCCGCCTCCGAGTAGCAAAGACCCAGATCTCCTAACGACCCCGAACGATGTCCGCCAACGTTCTCACCACCGAAGCCGCCAGGCAGGCCAACCTCGACCTCCCCGAGGCGCCCGCCCAACAGGCGGTGCACGATGTCATCACCGCCCTGCGCGCCAACCGCCGCTCCGGCACGGCCTGCACCAAGACCCGCGGTGAGGTCGCCGACTCCGGCAAGAAACCTTTCCGCCAGAAGGGCACCGGCAACGCCCGCCAGGGCGGCAACGCCTCGCCGATCCACCGCGGTGGGGGGGTGGTGTTCGGGCCGCGCCCGCGCGACTACTCGAAGGGCGTCAACCGCAAGACCAGGCGGCTCGCCTTCGCCAGCGCCCTGGCGGCACGCATCGAGGCGGGCGACGTCATCGCCGTCGACTCCTTCGAGGTCCCCGACGGTAAGACCAAGAGCTTCGTCGCCCAGCTCGTCTCGGCCGCCGGCACCGAGAACGCCCTGGTCGTCTCCGACAGCTTCACCGCCGAGACCCACCTCGCCGGCCGCAACGTGGCGACCTCCGGCCGCATGACCGCCGCCGAGGTGAGCACCGAGCAGATCCTCTTCTTCGACAAGATCGTCGTCACCTCCGGCGCCATGGCCGTCCTGGCCAGGCGCACGACGGCCTAGAGCACACGCACGCCCCGCCATGAAAGATATTTTCCAAGTCGTCAAAACGATCCAGCTCAGCGAGAAGGCGACCCTGCTCGGCGAGCTCAACAACGAGTACGTTTTCAAGGTCGACCGCGGCGCCAACAAGCTCGAGATCAAGGAGGCCATCGAGAAGATCTTCGGCAAGAAGGTCGAGGCCGTCCGCACCGCCAACTACCGCGGCAAGAAGAAACGCGAGCGCCGCGCCGACTTCGGGCGCACGGCGCACTGGAAGAAGGCGTTCGTCAAACTCAAGGAGGGGGAGTCCATCGACCTCGTATAACACCTGACCTCGCAAGGCCATGGCACTTAAGAAATTCAAACCGTATACGCCGTCCAGCCGCTACAAGGAGCTGCCCGGCTTCGAGGAGATCACCAAGACGGATCCCGAGAAGTCGTTGTGCCGCCCGCTCAAGAAGAGCGGCGGGCGCAACAACCAGGGGCGCATCACCTGCCGCCACCGCGGCGGCGGGCACAAGCGGAAGTACCGCCTGGTCGACTTCAAGCGCACCAAGCGCGACGTCGCGGCGACCGTGGAGGCGATCGAGTATGACCCGAACCGTTCGGCGCGCATCGCCCTGCTGAAGTACGAGGACGGCGTGAAGGCGTATATCATCGCACCGGTCGGCCTCGAGGTGGGCGCCAAGGTGCGGGCCGGCGAGAACGCCCCGCCGGAGGTCGGCAACGCCATGCCGCTGGGCAAGGTCCCGCTCGGCTCCGACATCCACAACATCGAGCTCGTGCCGGGCAAGGGCGGGTGCATCGCCCGCAGCGCCGGTGGGCAGGCGACCCTCTCCAACCGCGAGGGGCGCTACGCCCTGGTCAAGTTGCCCTCGGGGGAGATCCGCAAGATCAACGCCGACTGCTACTGCACGATCGGCCGCGTCGGCAACATCCAGCACGGCGACGTGGTCTCCGGAAAGGCCGGCCGGACGCGTTGGCTGGGCATCAGGCCGACCGTGCGCGGCATGTGCATGAACCCCGTCGACCACCCGAACGGCGGCGGCGAGGGCAAGTCGAAGTCCGGCGGCGGCCGCCAGCACCTGAAGAGCCCCTGGGGGCACGTGAAGGGGCAGAAGACCCGCAAGAAGTACAAGGCGAGCAACAAGTTCATCGTCCAGCGCCGCAAGACGAAGAACAGCGGCCGCGCATAACGCAGAGAACACCCGAACCCAGATACTCTCTAGAACGCCATGGGACGCTCTTTAAAGAAAGGACCTTTCGTCGACCAGAAGCTGCTCGACAAGATCGACAAGATGAACGACTCCGGCCAGAAGCGGCCGATCAAGACCTGGTCCCGCCGGTCGATGATCACGCCCGACTTCGTCGGCCACACCTTCCTCGTCCACAACGGCAAGGACTTCATCAGCGTCTACGTCTCGGAGAACATGGTCGGCCACAAGCTGGGCGAGTTCTCCCCGACCCGTAAGTTCGTCGCCCACGGCGGCATGGGCAAGAAGTAGGCCAGCCCGCACCCCGACCACCCATCTCCACCCACCAGAACGATGTTCGCCCCCAGCAAGATTGCCAGATCGGTCTCCGTCCTCGCCCTCGCGGCCGGGCTCGGGTCCGGCGTGGCCGTCGGCGGGGGGGGGCTCGAGCTCGCCGAGGCCAAGGCGGCGCTGGCCGCCGCGCTGCAGCAGAACCGGCAGCTGCAGGCGGAGGTCGATCGCCTGAAGGCGGTCAACGGCAACCTCGGCAAGAGCCTGATGGCCGCCAACGCCGAGTCGGAGGAGTTCCGGCGCTCGTACGGCAAGATGCGCCTGCGGATGGAGGCGCTGGGTATCGAGGCGGTCACCGGCGGCGACCGGGGCATCGAGGGCAAACTGGTGAAAGCCGTCAACGACCTGCGCTTGCTGGAGGAGGAGAAGGCCGGGCTGGCGGGTGCGCTGATCGCGCTCTCCGACGCCGCGCTCCAACTCGTCGAGACCGCCGTCAGCAGCAGCCCGGAGGCGGTGGCGCGCGTCGAGGCGGCAGTCGCCGAGGCGGACAGCGCCCTCGGCTTGGGCACGGCCCGCCACCCTGCGGCGAACGCCTCCGCCGGCACCCTGCACGACGGACAGGTCATCAGCGTGAAGAAGGACTACGGGGTCGTCGTGCTCAACGTCGGCCGCGAGGCTGGCGTCCGGGTCGGGATGCCCTTCGAGCTACGCCGCAAGGACCGCCCCGTCGGCACCGTCACCGTCGTCGATGTGCGCGACCGCATCGCCGCCGCCCTCGTGAAGAACTTGAGCGTCGCCGATGACGTGCCACAGGTCGGGGATCTAGCCGTCCCCGACATCACCGACTGAACACTATTTTCCCCGTAACCGAACCGACCGATGGAAGTCCGCTCCCTATATCGCTACGCTAGGATCTCGCCGCTCAAGGCGCGCGACGTCGCCCGTGAGATCCAAGGCATGCCCGTGTCCGAAGCGCTCGACGTGCTGACCTTCACCCCGCGCAAGGCCGCCTTCCTGGTCGGCAAGACGCTGAAGTCGGCGCTGGCCAACGCCGAGAACAACCACGAGCTCGAGGTCGACTCGCTCGTGGTCAAGGAGGCGGTGGTCGACGACGGACCGATGTTCAAGCGCTTCAAGCCCCGCGCCCGCGGTTCGGCTGGACCGATCCGCAAGCGCACCAGCCACATCACCATCGTCCTCACCGACGAGGTCGCCGCCCCCGGGGGCGCGGCCAAGGCGGCGGACGCCGCCGGGGCGGCCGAGGAGGGCTAGCCCGGCGACGCGACAGCAGAAACCTATCATCACCAATACACCATGGGACGTAAAGTAAACCCGATCGGCTTCCGCCTCGCCGTCCAGAAGGACTGGCGCTCGAAGTGGTATGCCTCGAAGCAGGAGTTCACCCAGTTCCTCCACGAGGACATCAGGGTGCGCACCCACCTGAAGAACAAGCTGATGGGGGCCGCGGTGTCCAAGATCGTCATCGAGCGCGCCTGGAACAGCGTCCGCGTGACGCTGTTCACCGCCAGGCCGGGGCTGGTCATCGGCCGCAAGGGCTCGGAGATCGAGCGCATGGGCACCGAGGTCTCCAAGATGTGCTCAGGCCGGGACGTGAAGATCGACATCTTCGAGATCAAGCAGCCGGAGCTCGACGCCCAGCTCGTGGCCGAGAACGTCGCGGTGCAGCTCGAGCGCCGGATCGCCTTCCGCCGCGCCATGAAGCGGGCCATCCAGACCACCATGGACTTCGGTGCCGACGGGGTGCGGATCCGCTGCGCCGGCCGCCTCGGCGGCGCGGACATCGCCCGCGCCGAGTGGTACCGCAAAGGCAAGGTGCCGCTGCAGACCCTGCGCGTGCCGATCGACTACGGCTTCGCCGAGGCGCGGACGACCTACGGGATCATCGGCGTCAAATGCTGGATCAACAAGAAGGAGGAGGCCGAGAAGCCCAAGCGCGAGACCGGCGGTGGCCCCCGGCGCCGCCCGCAGGCGAAGCGGCCGGCACCGGCGCCAGCAGCCCCAGCCCCCGCCCCCGCCCCCGGCGCGGCGCCGACCGCCTAGGGCGAGCCGCGACGACGTATACCCCGACCCGATCAACCCAGTTACTGAGAAAGGACCAGAACCATGCCCTTGATGCCGAGAAAGGTGAAGTACCGCAAGAGCCAGCGCGGCAACCGCGGTGGCAACGCGCAGCGCGGTACGCGTTTGAACTTTGGCGACTACGGCCTCCAGGCGCTCGAGCGCGACTGGATCAAGAACAACCAGATCGAGGCCTGCCGTGTCTCGATCAACCGCTACCTCAAGCGCAAGGGCAAGGTCTGGATCCGCATCTTCCCACACAAGCCGACCACCTCGCGCCCGCCCGAGACCCGGATGGGCAAGGGCAAGGGCGCGCCGGCCCACTGGGTCGCCGTCGTGCGCCCCGGCCTGATGCTGTTCGAGGTCGCCGGTGTGTCCGAGACGCTCGCCCGGGAGGCCTTCCGCCGCGCCGCCAACAAGCTCGGCATCCGCACCCGTTTCGTGAAGCGCGACTCGCACTAGAGCCGCCCACATGCATTTCCCACGCCCGCCAAGACCGCGATGAAGATCAAGGAACTCAACGAGATGACCAGCGAGGAGCTCGCCACCCAGCGGCGCGACCTCAAGCACGAGATGATCAACCTGCGCGTCCAGCAGCAGAGCGGCCAGCTCGAGAACCCCGCGCGGATCAAGACCGTGCGCCGCACCGTCGCGCGCATCGAGACGATCCTCTCCGCCCGCCGGAGCCAGGAGGCCGCACAGGCGACCTCGGGCTAGCGCCCCGCGGCGCCGGCCCCCAGAACCCACCCAACGATCTACCTACCGATGAGCGAAGAAACAGCCCAGGAACCCAAGCGCGGCCTCCGCAAGGAGCGCGTCGGCGTCGTCACCTCCGACAGCATGGACAAGACCATCGTCGTCGCCGTGGTGCGCCGCGTCCCGCACCCGAAGTTCCGCAAGATCATCAAGCGCACCACCAAGCTCTACGCCCACGACGAGAAGGGCGAGGCCAAGACCGGCGACAAGGTCCGCGTCGCGGAGATCAAGCCGATGAGCAAGAAGAAGTGCTGGCGCCTCGTCGAGGTGCTCGCCCACTAGGACCAACGCCAGACCCACCTCCTACCCGTCACCCGATAGCCCTCTTTTCGCCATGATCCAGATGGAGTCCAAAGTTCAGATCGCCGACAACACCGGCGCCCGTGTCGCCAAGATGATTGGCGTGCTGGGCAAGCGCACGAGGAGCGCCGGGGTGGGGGACGTGATCACCGCCCACGTCCGCGAGGCGACGCCCACCGCCAACGTGAAGAAGGGGTCCGTCGTGCAGGCGGTCGTCGTCCGCACCGCCGCGCCCATCCGGCGCCCGGACGGCTCGACCCTCCGCTTCGACAAGAACGCGATCGTGATCATCGACAAGGACAAGAACCCGCGCGGCACCCGGATCTTCGGGCCGGTCGCGCGCGAGCTGCGCGAGAAGAACTTCATGAAAATCGTCTCCCTAGCCCCCGAGGTGCTATGAGCCACGCCAAAACACACGTCAGGAAGGGCGACACCGTGGAGGTGATCGCCGGCAACCACAAAGGTTCCACCGGGACCATCCTCCAGGTGTTCCCGGAGAAGGACCAGGTGCTCGTCGAGGGCGTACGCATGATCAAGAAGCACGCCAAGCGGACGCAGGAACGCCCCGACGGCGGCATCATCGAGCGCGAGGGCCCCATCCACATCTCCAACGTCAAACTCGTCTCCAAGGCGGCCAAGTAACCTGCCATGACACCGACACTGCTAAACACCTACAGAGAGAAAGCCGTCCCTGCCCTCAAGGAGCAGTTCGGCTACAAGAACGTCCACGAGGTGCCGAGGATCGAGAAGGTCGTCGTCAACTGCGGCGTCGGCAAAGCCGAGTCGGAGCGCAAGCAGGCCGTCCAGGACGCGCTCGACGAGATCGCCCTGATCACCGGGCAGCGCGGCGTCGCCACCGTGGCGAAGAACAGCATCTCGAACTTCAAGCTGCGCGCGGGCGAGGTGGTCGGCGCCAAGGTCACCCTGCGCGGCGACCGGATGTACGACTTCCTGCTGCGCCTCATCGGCACCGCGATCCCGCGCATCCGGGACTTCCGCGGGGTCTCCCCGAAGGCCTTCGACGGCCGCGGCAACTATACCCTCGGCGTCTCCGACCACACCATCTTCCCCGAGATTGAGCTCGACAAGATCAGGCGCGCCCTCGGCTTCGACATCTGTATCGTCACCACCGCCGGCACCGACGACGAGGCGCGCGAGCTGCTCGCCCTCATGGGGATGCCCTTCCGTGGCCGCGAGAAAAAGGCGGCCTAGCGCGCGCCAGACCCTCCCTATCTTTTCGAATACAACCCAAAATTACGATGGCAGTCCTCAGCGATCCGCTCTCCGACTTTCTCACCCGCTTCAAGAACGCCTGTCGCGCCGAGAAGGAGCAGTTCTCCGCCCCCTTCTCCAAGATGAAGGCCGAGGTGGCCCGCATCCTCAAGGAGGAGGGCTACATCTGGTCCTACGAGGTCGACACCGATGGCCCGTTCCCGGAGCTGAAGGTGAAGGTCAAGTACGTCGACGGCCGTCCCGCGCTCACCGACCTCCGCAAGGAGAGCAAGCCGGGCCGCCGCCGCTACGTCGGCTCGGAGGACATCCCGAAGGTGCTCGGCGGGCTCGGGATCACGATCGTCTCCACCTCGCGCGGCCTGATGGCAGGCCACCGCGCCAAGAAAGAAAACATCGGCGGCGAGCTGCTCGCCTCGGTCTGGTAGACCCAGACATCACCATCGACCCACACCCCAACCCGACAACGCCATGTCACGCATCGGAAACAAAATCATCCCCGTCCCGGAGAAGGTGACGCTCTCCGTCGCCGACGGCGGCGCCGTGTCCGTCGAGGGGCCGAAGGGCAAACTCGAATGGAACCTGCCCGAGGGCATCGAGGTGGGCCAGGAGGGCGGCGAGATCACCGTCAAGAGGGCGGACGACTCGCGGCGCAACCGCGCCATGCACGGCACGGCGCGGGCCCTCATCGCCAATATGCTCGAGGGCGTCAGCAAGGGCTTCCAGCGCAAGCTGGAGATCCACGGCGTCGGTTTCCGCGCCGCCGTGAAAGGCAAGGCGCTCGATCTCCAGCTCGGTTTCTCCCACCCCCTGCAGCACCCGATCCCGGAGGGGATCTCGGTGAACGTGGAGGAGAACACGAAGATCACCGTCGAGGGTATCGACAAACACGCCGTCGGCCAGTTCGCCTCGGACGTTCGCGCCTACTACCCGCCGGAGCCCTACAAGGGCAAGGGGGTGCGCTACGCCGACGAGTACGTGCGCCGCAAGGCCGGCAAGAGCGTGCAGTAGAAACGGATTATAAGACCATAGCCCACAGACCCATGGCACACCTTAACCGCAAACAGAACCGCCGCCGGGTGCACAACCGGATCCGGAAGAAGATCTCCGGGACCGCCGAGCGCCCGCGCCTGGCCGTGCACTTCTCCAACCAGAACGTCTACGCCCAGCTGATCGACGACGGCGCCGGTAAGACGGTCGCCTCCGCGTCGACGATGGACAAGAATGGCGGGCTGGCCAAGTCGGCCAACGCCGAGACCGCCGCCAAGGTGGGCAAGCTGATCGCCGAGCGCGCGAAGTCCGCCGGCGTCGAGAGCGTCGTCTTCGACCGCGGCGGCTTCATCTACAGCCAGAAGGTCAAAGCGCTCGCCGACGCGGCGCGCGAGGCCGGCCTCCAATTTTAGACCGAACCCATGAGCAGCGAAGATACACCAAACGCACCGGAAGCCGAAGACGCCGAGAAGGTCGAGGCCACCGAGCAGCCGGCACCGGCAGCCGAGGAGGCCAAGCCCGATGAGGCCAAGCCCGAAGGGGACGAGCCCAAGGCCGCTGAGCCGGTGGCGCCCGCCGCGGAAGAGTCCGCCGAGAAGGCCCCCGCCCCCGCGGCCGAGGCTGCCAGCGAGGCCCCCGCTGCCGCACCGGAGGCCCCCGCCGAAGCCGCCGCCCCAGCCGCAGCAGCACCGGTGAGCGGTGGCGGTTCTGAGGAGGACACCATCCGCAGCTCGACCTACACCCCGCCGGTCGGTGGTGCTGACGGGGCACCCCCGGAGCCCTCGGAACCCGAGGTCACCGAGCGCGTGGTGGCGATCAACCGTTGCGCGAAGGTCGTCAAAGGCGGCCGCCGCTTCAGCTTCAGTGCCCTGGTGGTGGCCGGCGACCACGCCGGCAAGGTCGGCTACGGGTTCGGCAAGGCCAACGAGGTCGCCGAGTGCATCCGCAAAGCCAGCGAGTCCGCCCAGACCTCGCTCGAGCCGGTCGAGAGGCGCGGCACCACCATCCCGCATGAGACCATCGGCGAGTTCGGTGGCGGCAAGGTGCTGCTCCGCCCGGCCTCCCCGGGTACCGGCATCATCGCTGGCAGCAGCGTGCGCGCCGTCGTCGAGGCGGCGGGGATCACCGACATCCTCACCAAGTCGCTCGGCTCGAACAACCACTTCAACGTCGTGAAGGCGACCCTCGAGGGCTTGCGCTCGTTGCGCACCCGCGACCAGATCTACAAGCTCCGCGGCAAGAAGGCCGCCGAGAAGAAGGCGCTCTAGACCCGCGCCCCACCCAATCCACCAACCGTTCAAAGCCATGCGTCTCCACGACATCAAACCTCGCCCCGGGGCGAAGCACCGCCGCAAACGCCTCGGCTGCGGCGAGAGCTCCGGATTGGGCAAGACCAGCGGCCGCGGCCACAAGGGCCAGAAATCGCGTTCCGGGGGCGGTGTGCGCACCAGCTTCGAGGGCGGCCAGATGCCGCTCTACCGCCGTCTCCCCAAGCGCGGGTTCAACAACATCCGCTTCAAGACCCAGTACGCCGTGATCAACGTCGGCACGCTCGAGGAGCGGTTCGACGACGGCGCCGAGATCGACGAGGCCGCCCTGCGTTCCGCGGGTCTCGTCAAGGGCTGCTACGACGGGATCAAGATCCTCGGTTCTGGCGAGCTGAGCAAGAAGCTCTCCGTGACGGCCGACAAGGTCAGCGCCTCCGCACAGGCGAAGATCGAGAAGGCGGGTGGCAGCGTCGCTGCGCCTGCCGGGCAAGCCGATGCGGGCGCCGCGCCGGCACCCGAGGCCAAACCCGCCCCGCCGGCGGCAGAGGCCGCGGCCGAGGAGGAGCCGTCTGGCGGCGAGGCCGCCGAGTCGCCCGAAGGCAGCGAGTAGAGACCGAAGCGGCCGAACGGGTCCCGGCGCCCAAGGCCGGGGGATACCCCCTATGACCCGCGGCTAGCCACCTGGCGAAAACCCCAATCAGGACGAGATCATGATTTCCGCGTTTGCGAACACCTTCAAGATCCCCGAGCTGCGGCAGCGCATCCTGTTCACCCTGGCGATGGTCGTCATCGTCCGGGTCGGTGCCGCCATCCCGCTGCCCGGCGTCAACGCCGAGGTGCTGCAGGGCGCCATCAACATGGCGAAGGAGAAGGGGAGCAGCGACGAGACCGGCGCGATCGGCGCGCTGATCAACGTCTTCAGCGGCGGCGGCCTCATGAACTGCGCGATCTTCGCGCTCGGCATCATGCCGTACATCAGCGCGTCCATCATGATGCAGCTGCTGACCGCCGTGGTGCCGCGCCTCGGGAAGCTCGCCCGCGAGGACGGCGGGCGCTCGAAGATCAACATGTACACCCGCTATGTGACGATCGTCCTATGCCTCGTCCAGGGGTGGATGTTGGCGCGCTCGCTGGAGAACCCCGCGAACAACATCTTCCTCGCCGACATCGCGTCCTATATCCAGGAGACCGGGCAACCGCTCGTCCCCGAATACGGGTTCTGGTTCGTCATGGTGACGGTGATCGTCATCACGGCGGGCACGATGCTGTTGATGTGGCTCGGCGAGCAGATCACCGAGCGGGGGATCGGCAACGGGATCTCGTTGATCATCGCGGTGAACATCGTCTCGGCGCTCCCCGGCGCCCTGGTCCAGGTCTGGGAGACCTATATCAGCGGGGCGGTGCAGGGCAGCGTGACCAAACCGGTGCAGCTGGTGATGCTCGTCGCGCTGTTGATCACGGTGATCGCCGCCGTGATCGCCATCACCCAGGCGGTGAGGAAGATCACCATCCAGTACGCCAAACGCGTCGTCGGCCGCAAGGTCTACGGCGGGCAGAGCTCCTTCCTGCCGCTGAAGGTCAACTACGCCGGCGTCATGCCGATCATCTTCGCGCAGGCCATCGTGCTGTTCCCAGCGCAGATCATCAACTTCGCCTTCAAGGGGAGCTGGGCGGAGAAGTTCGCTTCCTCGCTCACCGCCGGCTGGGTCTACTACGCGCTCACCGGCGTGCTGATCTTCTTCTTCAGCTACTTCTGGGTGGCCACGATGTTCCAGCCCCAGCAGATCGCCGAGGACCTGAAGAAGAACGGCGGCTACGTGCCCGGGGTGCGCCCCGGGAAACCGACCGCCTCGTTCCTCGACTTCACGATGAGCCGCCTGACCTTCGCCGGCGCCTGCTTCCTGACCATCGTCGCCCTGCTGCCCTCGCTCATCGCCCGGCAGATGGGGGTGTCGATGACCGTCGCGCAGTTCTTCGGGGGCACCAGCCTGCTGATCCTGGTCGGCGTGCTGCTCGACATCATGCGCCAGGCGGAGACCCACCTGATCCAGCGCCACTACGACGGCTTCCTCCGCAAGGGCAAGATCCGTGGGCGCTTCGAGCGCCGCACCGGAGGCGGCAAGACCGCCAGCAAGAACACCATGGTGTGGCTCTACACCATGATCGCAATCCTGGTGATCGTCGGCGTGGCCTACGCGATCGCCAAGAAGGGCGGCTAGCCGCCCACCCCGGGCTGCCCGTCCCCCCCCGGGACGCGTGGCGGCCCACCCATCCCGATGCCAATCTACCGCGGCAGACAACTCGACGGCATGAGGGTCGCTTGTGGGCTGGCGCGCGACATCCTCCTGGAGTCGGCGGCGAAATGTCAGCCGGGGGCCACCACCGGGGAGGTTGACGCCTTCGCGGCTGAGCTCATGCGGCAGCACGGTTGTGAGAGCGCCTTCCTCGGCTACCGGCAGAAGGGCGGGGCGCCGGCCTTCCCTGGCAACGTCTGCATCTCGGTCAACGACGAGATCGTCCACGGCATCGGCGGCCCGCGGGTCATCCAGCCCGGGGATATCGTCAAACTGGACGTCGGCATCATCAAGGACGGCTGGGTGGGGGACAACGCGCTCACCGTCCCCGTCGGCGACATCGGGTTGGAGGTGGAACGCCTGCTTCGGGCGACGGAGGAGTCGCTGCATATCGCCATCGACTACGCGCGCGACGGGGTGATGCTGGGCGACCTCTGCGCCTCGGTCGACCGGCACGTCCGCGCCCAGGGCTTCACCGTGGTGCGCGAGTTCGTCGGCCACGGGGTCGGCAGGAAGCTCCACGAGCCCCCGCAGGTCCCGAACTACCGGCCGGAGACCAACCGCCCCCGGCTGCGCGCCGGCATGATCTTGGCCATCGAGCCGATGGTGAACCTCGGCGGCCCGGGGATCAAAATGCTCGACGACGACTGGACGGTCGTCACCGCCGACGGCTCGCCGTCCTCCCATTTCGAACACTCCGTCCTGGTCACCAAGGGGGACCCGGAGATCCTGACCTGGCGCGAGCGGACGATGGGCGCCGCCGCGGTCGCCTAACTTCCATCACCGCCATAATTCCAATTACTCACCAACTCCAAAAACCCCTGATAGATTGGGCAATCCCAGCCTTGCAGGACTTGCAATCTATGCTAAACATTCCGTCCGCTTTTTCCACGCCAGCCAGACTTTCCCAAGTCGTTGAGACTCGGGGATTTGGACTGGGTCTGGCCGGTGAGTAGGGGCGGGCGACGGGGTTTTTGGCCGTGATCGCCACGGCGGTCGCCAAGAACCCGCCAACCCGACAGAAGAAGATGAAAGTAAGACCCTCAGTGAAACGCCTCTGTGAATCGTGCCGGATCATCCGGCGGGAGGGGGTCGTACGCGTCATTTGCAAGAACCCGCGCCACAAGCAGCGCCAGGGCTAGCGCCGCCAGCAGGAGCACCCCGACCGAAACTTTATCGACCATGGCCAGGCTACTAGGAATCGAGATCCCCAACGAGAAGCGCATCGAGGCTTCGCTGCCGTACATCTACGGCATCGGCCGCCCGACCGCCAAGAAGATCCTCGAACAGGCGGGGATCGACCCCGACACCCGCACCGGCGAGCTGAGCGACGAGCAGCTGAGCCAGATCATCCACGTCGTCAACGCCAACAACATCGTGATCGAGGGCGACCTCCGCCGCGAGTTGCAGGCCAACATGAAGCGGCTGCAGCAGATCAACTGCTACCGCGGTATCTGCCACCGCCGCGGCATCCCTGTCCGCGGCCAGCGCACCAAGACCAACGCGCGCACCCGCAAGGGCGGCAAGCGCACGGTCGGCGTCGAGCGCAACCCGAACGCGAAGAAAGGCAAGGTCTAACCGCCCTGCGCCCCAGATCGAACCGACTCCCAATCACCATGGCTGACGAAGAACAGGCGAAACCCGAAAAGGAGGAAACCGCCCCGGCGGAGACCCCCGCGACCGAACCCGCGGCGCCGGCCGAGGAGAAAGCTCCTGCGGCGGAGGAGAAGGCCCCGGCGGCCGAGACCAAGCCCGCGGCGGAGGACAAGCCTGCTGAGGCGGGTGCCGAAGGCAAGGAGGACAAGAAGAAGGAGCGCACTGCCGCCGACGTCCTGCTGGAGCTCGACGGGGGCGAGGAGGCGACGAAGCCCAAGGTCGTCAAGGCGAAGGGCAGCAAGAACGTCCACTCCGGGATCGTCCACGTGAAGGCCACCTTCAACAACACCATGGTCACCATCACCGACCCGAACGGCAACGTCATCGGCTGGTCGACTTCGGGCAAGATGGGTTTCCGCGGCTCGCGCAAGAGCACCGCGTACGCCGCGCAGGTCGTCTCGCAGGACGCGTGCCGCCAGGCGATGGGCCACGGCCTCAAGGAGGCCGAGGTGCGGGTCAAGGGGCCCGGCTCCGGCCGCGAGTCCGCCGTCCGCGCCGTGCAGGGGATCGGGATCGAGGTCAAGGGCATCCGCGACGTGACCCCCATCCCGCACAACGG
>JANQMB010000076.1 GCA_028280355.1 Verrucomicrobiales bacterium | reverse complement strand
CCCCCCGCGACCTGGCCGGCGCCGAGCGGCGGGTTCCGATAGTCACGCTGCTCCAACGCCTCGCGCGCGCTCGCGCGCAACCCGTTCCAACGTGCGGGGTCGATGTCTCCCATAGGTGGGCGAGGCTAGATGGGCAGCGCGGCGAACGCAAACCGAATCAACCCTCGTCCGCGCCCGCGCCCGCCGACGCGAACTGGCGGTACCACGACTCCAGCACCAGCCAGCGCCAGACCATCCGCCCCTCCCCCGCGCTACCTCCCCCGCCGGCGACCCGCCGGCAGGTCGCGCGGACGGCGGCGGGTTCGAGGAAGCGCTCCAGCAGCGGCGACTCCGACAGCTCCACCCCGGCCCTGGCCGCCAGCATGCGGCGGGCGAACAGCAGCTCCGGCGTCTCGAAACCGACCTTGTCCCGCCGCCACAAAACCCGCCGCGGGACCCGGTCGCGCATCGCCTCACGCAACACCCACTTGGTCCACCCCCTGCGGATCTTGACATGGTTGGCCCGCCGGAAAGCCCACTCGACGAGCTTGAAATCGGTGAAAGGGACGCGCGCCTCGATCGAGAACGCCATCGAGTTCCTGTCCTCGTAACGCAGCAGGTGGCTGAGGTTGTTGCTGGTGGTCTGCCCCAGCAGGCGCTCCCTCAGGCTGTGGTCGAACCAGCCCCTCGCCCGCAACCGGGCGACCCTACGGCGCCCGCGGCGCCCGCCATGGCCGGCCTGCACCAGCTTCGCCAGCCCGCGGGCGATCTGACCTCGCTTCTTGGCCATCTTCGCCGCCAGCTCGTCCAGCCGCGCCCCGCTGGCCCGCTTCGCCTGGTCCTGCCAGCGGCGCAACTTCCCCTCGTCCTCCGCCAGCTTCGCGGCGACCGCGTCCGGGTCGAGGGTCGCCTTGGGGAAGTGCTCGGCGGCGACCTCCGGCCGGAAACCCAGCTCGCCCAGCGGCGGGGGCAAGGGGGGAGGGCCGCCCCTGGCGAGAACCCCTAGCGGACCATAGACCAACGCCGCACGCAGGTCCCGCCACAGCGCCCGCCACGATTCTCCGGTGGCGAACTTCCTCGCCACCGAGGCGCGCAGCGCCGCCAGGCGGCGCCCCTGCCCCAGGAGCTCGAGGAACTCCTCCTGGTGGACGCCAGGCTGGTATCCGGCGAATAGCTCGTCGGCGGCCTGGCCGTCGAGGAGCACCGTGACCCCCGCGGCCGACGCCTCGCGCATGACGCACCACTGCGCGAAGATGCTCGGGCTCGAGAACGGTTCGTCCTGGTGCCACACCAGGCGCTCGAACATCTCGTGCAGGGGCAGCTCGTCGGGATATGTCTTGTGCGAGATGCAGCCCGCCTGGCCGACGACCTCGTCGATCCACTGCGACTCGTCGAAGGGCCCCCGCTCCCGGTACACCGCGCTGAAGGTATGGAGGTCGGCGCCACCGGGGAGCTGGCGGCGCATCGTGCCGACGATCGAAGACGAGTCGACGCCACCGCTCAGACAGCTGCCCAGGGGGACGTCGGAGCGCAGGCGCACCCCGACCGCGCGGTCGACCTGGTCCTCCATCTCCGACACCGCAGCATCGGGGCGCGGCCCCTCCACCTCCGCACAGCGGTCGCGCAGCCGGTACCACTGCGTCTCCTCCACCCCCCCGGAGCCCACCGTCAGCGCCCCGCCCGGCGGCAGCTGCCGCACCCCGGCGAAGAACGTCCCGCCACGGTCGCTGGCCGGCAGCTCCCCGTTTTGCAGAAACCTCGCCACCGCCCGCCCATCTGGCGCGAAGGGGACCGCCGTACCAACCAGCGCCTTCGCCTCGGACCCGAACCAGAAGGCGCCGTCGTGCTCACAGTAGTAGAGCGGCTTCACCCCCCACCGGTCGCGCGCCAGATGGAGCCGCGGCGCGTCGCCGCGGAGGTCGAGCAGCGCGATCGCCCAGTCCCCGTTGAAGCGGTGCAGGCAATCCGGCCCCCACCTCTGCCAGGCGCGCAGCATGACCTCGGTGTCGGTCCCCGACTCGAAAGGTTCGCCGCCATCGGCCAGCTCCTCCCTCAGTTCGATATAGTTGTAGATCTCCCCGTTGAAGACCGCCCAGATCTCCCCCCCCGGGGCCGCCATGGGCTGGTGGCCCCGGGGGGAGAGGTCGAGGATCGAAAGCCTCCGGTGGCCGAGCACGATATCGCCCCGCGGCGCCCCCCCCTCCCGCCAGGACGGCAGGCCGAGCGAGGACACGGTCTCGTCGCCGCCCAGCGACACCGCCCCGCCGGTGGCCGAATCGACCACCAGCAAGCCCTCGTCATCCGGGCCTCGATGCCGCAGACGGTCGAGGGCAGGGACGAGCGCCGACGCCGGCACACGCCGGCCGTCGAGTCTCCAGAAACCTGCGATTCCACACATCGGACCACCCCACACTGCAGCGGATACGCCCCCTATCAACGCCTTCGAGCCAAAACCCACACTATTGACGCCGCCCCCACGATGCCCGATGATTCCCGCCCCCCACAATGACGAGAGGAATTATTCTGGCCGGCGGCGCCGGCACCCGTCTCGACCCGCTCACGCGGGTCGCCTGCAAGCAGCTCTTGCCGGTGTATGACAAGCCGATGATCTACTACCCGCTGTCGGTGCTGATGCTCGGCGACATCCGCGAGATCCTCATCATCTCGACGCCGAAGGACCTGCCGATGTTCCGCGACCTGTTCGGTGACGGCTCCTCCCTCGGGCTGTCGATCGAATACGCCGAACAGGCAGAACCCCGTGGCCTGGCCGAGGCCCTGGTGATCGGCGAGGCCTTCCTCGACGGCTCCCCCAGCTGCCTGGTCCTCGGCGACAACCTGTTCCACGGGAACCTCGACTTCTTCCGCGCCGCACTGCGGGAGAACACCGGCGCCACGGTGTTCGCCAGCGAGGTGCGCGACCCGGAGCGATTCGGCATCGTCGAGTTCGACGAAGCCGGACGGGTGCTGAGCATCGAGGAGAAACCGGAGCATCCGAAGAGCCCCTACGCGGTCCCGGGTCTGTACATCTTCGACCCCAGCGCGCCCGCACGCGCCCGGGGGTTGCAACCCTCCGGGCGCGGCGAGCTGGAGATCGCCGACCTCATCTGTAGCTACCTAGAGGAAGGGAAACTCACCGCGCGCATGCTCGGTCGCGGCGTCGCCTGGCTCGACACCGGCACGCCGGACAGCCTGCTCGAGGCGGCCAACTACATCGCCACCGTGCAGAAACAGGGGGCCTACCAGGTGGCCCGGCTGGAGGAGATCGCATACCAGCGCGGGTTCATCGGGCGCGCCCAGCTGCTCGAGCAGGCGGCGGGGCAACCCAACCGGGAGGTGGGCAGGTACCTGGAGAACATCCCCGCCCGCTAGCCGCCCCGCCACCGGACACGATGCACGTCCTGTTCACCAACAACACCCTGGAGCACGAGGCCGGCAGCGAATGTTCGGTGCGCGACGCCGCCACCGAACTGATCGCCCGCGGCCACCGCGTCTCCGCCTTCTCCTGCCAGCTCGGCACGGTGGCGCGACAGCTGGCCGAGGCCGGCGCGGAGATCGTCGCCGACCTCTCCCAGATGCGCGAGCGCCCGGAGGTGATCCACGGGCACCACCAGTGGGAGACGACGCTCGCCGCGCTCCGCTGGCCGGACGCCCCCCTCATCTCCTTCCGCCGCGGCATCGACCCGTGGCAGGAGGCCCCCTGTCTCGCCCCGTGGACCGCCGCCTGGGTCGGCGTCGACCGCCCCTGCCTCCGCCACCTGACCGAGGTCGACGGCGTCCCCGAGGAGAGGGCACACCTCTTGCTCAACGGCATCAATTTCGACGGCCTGGAGCCGAGGCGCGAGCTGCCCGAAAAGCCCGGGGACGTGCTGGTGCTGAGCAACTACGCCACAGAGGACAGCTTCCTCAAACAGATCCGCGAGGCGTGCCGCTCCGAGGATGTCCGCTGCGACGCGATCGGCCGCGGCGTACACAACCCGAAGGACAACCTCCTCGAGCTCCTCCCCTCATACGACCTGGTCTTCGCCAAAGGGCGGGCCGCGCTGGAGGCGGCCGCGGCCGGTTGCGCGGTCGTGGTCTGCGACTACGGGGGGATCGGCGAGTTCGTCACCCCGGCGAACTTCGACAGGCTCCGCGAGAGGAGCTTCTTCTACGACTGCAAACTCGAAGCCGTCACCGTGGAGATCGTCCGGCAGCGGCTATCCGAATGGCGGCCCGGGGACACCCTCAAGCTCTCCGAGAAGGTGCGGGAGACCTGCTCGTTGCAGGCGAACATCGATGCCCTGGAGAAACTCTACGCGACGGCGGTCGGGGCACACCGGGCCCCGTCCGCGGACGAGGTGGGCACCTTCACGTCCCAGTTCCTGGCCGACAAAGGCCTGCCCTACAAACTCGGCCGGGAGGTCCAGGCACAATACCGCACCGAGAAACAGGCGCCCGCGCCGGACGACGCCGAGTCGGCCGCAGTGGAGTGGAACCGCAGCCTGAACCTGTATCGGAGAGGTCGCGAGGCCGCGCACAAGCTGGACGAGATCACCAAGGCGGCCGAAGCGACCAAGGCGGAGGAGGAGCGACCGGCCAAGAAGACCCGCCGCTGGCTACGCAGGGCGGGAGGTTGAATGCGCCCCGCCCCACCACCCCGCCCGTCCGGTATCCTCGCGCTCGCCCTCGCCCTCGGGGCCTGTGTGCCGCCGGCGGAGCAACCACCGCCCGCGGAGGGGGACGGCGGGCGCCCGTTCAAGAAGCGGACCGTGCGCATCTTGGAGAAGTCGCCGATACCCGATCCCCAGACCGCACGCTATCGAGATTGCCTCTACACCGCGACGGCGGAGGTGGTCGGACCGGAGCGGTACGCAGGACAGGGCGTCCAACTGGTCCTCTGGGCGTTCCGCGACCGGAGGCTCACCGACTCGGCCTTCCTGCGTAGCGGTGATCTGGCGACGGTCAAACTGCTCCCCTATGGCGAGGTCGCCGAGGTCGCCTCCGTCCAGCTGGCGGACACCGTCAGCGACATCGAGCGCCCCCTGATGTTCGCCGCCGCCCTCAGGCGTGCAGGGGCGGCCGACAGGGAGCCCTCGGAGACCGTCGAGGCCACCGAGCCCAACCACGACGTCGCCGCCCAGTTCGAGATGCTGCTCCACATGCGCGAGAGGCTTGGGCGGCGCGGGGTCGAACTGGTCCTCGTCCCCTTCCCGTTCCGCGAGCAGGTCGACGGCCGCTTCCAGTTCGAAGACCCGGCCCACCGCCGCTTCATCGGGCGGCGCGACGAGTTGCTCCGCCGCCTGGCGCAGGCGCAGGTCGAGTTCGTCGACCTGGCCGCGGCGTTCCGCTCGGCGGCGGCGGACGGCGC
Source organism: Verrucomicrobiales bacterium (assembly GCA_028280355.1). Classification (GTDB taxonomy): domain Bacteria; phylum Verrucomicrobiota; class Verrucomicrobiia; order Verrucomicrobiales; family DEV007; genus JANQMB01. Next base: position 578 of record JANQMB010000076.1, on the reverse strand, counting down.
GACGCTGTTCTACTCCGGCGACGACAACCACCCGGCCGCCGGAGCGCTGGACCTCGCCGCCAGGCAGATCGCAGACCACCTCATCGGGCGGGGGCTCGTCGCGGCGCGGGCGCGCGGCGAACTCTCCAGCCGCGAGATCGCTTTCGCCGACGCCCCCCGCTACTTCGCCCGACAGGTCTCGACGCCCGACGGTCTCCCGGTCGACCTCGACCGGCCGTCCCCGCTCCTCGTCCTCGCCGACAGCTTCGGCGAGTATCCCGAGAACACCCCCCACGGGTCGATCCCGTCCGCCAACCTCGCCGCCCAGCTCGCCCTCCACGTATCCCCCACCCCACGGAACTTCACCCGCTCCTCCGGCGGCGCCACCATGCCGCGGGTGCTGGCGCGACGGCCCGGGCTCCTCGAGGGCGTGAGGTGTTGCGTTTTCGTGTTCTCCCCATACTATCCGTGGGTGGCTGGTGACCTGATGTGGGAGACGGTCGATTTTTGATACGCGAAGGGCAGCGGGCAGGCTGCGGCGCATGAACGCGGAGATCCCCCCCGGAGCGACGGCCCCGATGTGGCGGCCGGCGCTCCGG
>JANQMB010000074.1 GCA_028280355.1 Verrucomicrobiales bacterium | reverse complement strand
GTCTGCCGCCGCCTAACGCTTCCCGGAATCGCGCGTTGCAATGGGGGCGCCTTTCCCCCTTAGTGTTCGGCCGCGAACCCCATGAAGCGTTTCCTATCTGTCCCGATCGCGAGCAGCGCCCTCCTCTGCGGCGCCTTCCCGGTCGCGGCGTCCGACGTCGAGGGGTTGCGGAAGTGGACGAGCGCCGACGGCAGGACCCTCAAGGCCTCGCTGGTCAAGATCGCTGTGGTCGATGAGGTGGCGACGGCGACGATGAAGCGCGAGTCGGGGAAGAAGTTTAGCCTGCCGCTGTCGGCGCTCTCCGAGGGTGACCGGGAGGCGATCCGGGGCTGGCTGAAAAAGAACCCGACCGGGGTCGCGACCCCCGTGCCGCCCTATATCTGGCCGAGCAATTTCACCGGTTCCGCCACGCCCGAGGTGGTGGAGGCGGGCTACGACAAGGACGGCGGCTTCCACGTCTACCGGACCAGATATTTCGATTTCCGCGTCGACGAGAAGGTGGGCAAGTCGACGATCTCGCAGTGCGTCGCGGTCTTCGAGAGCATCGTCGGGGCGCTCGACTCCCTGCCGTTGGCGCTCGACACGGTGCCCTCCCATGGGGGGGAGCGCTACCAGGCCGTGCTGGTCAGCTCGCGGGCGAAATACGCCGCGCTCGGCGGCCCGCCCAACAGCGGGGGTTTCTATTCGCCGTCGAAGAACATGACGGTGATCCCGTTCCGTTCCCTGGGGATCGAGAAGAAGGGCAGCTCCTGGGGCTTCGACGGCAAGAACCGCAGCTTCGAGACGCTGGTGCACGAGCTCACCCACCACAGCATGGGCGAGAAGTGGATGAGCCTGCCGGTCTGGGTGCTCGAGGGCCTCGCCGACTACATGGCGGCCATGCCCTATCGCTCGGGGCGCTTCCTCTATACCAACGTCGGGAAGTCGGCCACCGGGGCCGTGCGCAAGGCCTACAAGAACACCACCTGGGAGAGGGCCGTGATGCCGAAAGGGGAGTTCCTGATGATCAAACCGTCGACGCTCTTCATCACCTCGCACCGCGACTGGTCGAAGGCGCTGGCGAGGAGCGCGATGGACGGCTCCCGCTACTACAACAGCTCCCTGCTTTTGGTGTACTACTTCATGCACGAGGACGGCGCCGGCAACGGCGAGCACTTCATCCGCTGGCTGCACGCCGTGCGGGCCGCCCGGCTGCGCGGGCGCGAGGCGTTCGGCGAGCGCTATCGGAACTTGAACGAGGAGCACCTGATGCGGGGCCGGAACGAGCGGGAGCTGGAGGCGGACATCGCCGCCGCGCTGAAACGGAAGGGCTTGCGCGTGAGGTTCGACGGCGCCCGCAGGTAGGGCGGCGGGCCAGGGGGGGCTGGTGCCCCGAGTTAGAGTTTGCCAGCCCGGCGGTTTGCGGTGTTCAGTCTCCCCCCCGGCGGGGAGCCCCCCCGCACCGCGGGGGTCACCCGAGATAACAGACAACCGAACCCAGGCCGCCCCTTGAACGAGATCCCGCTCCAGCCCTCGCTCGACGAGTTCGTAGACCGCGCCGGGCGGGGCAACCTCGTCCCCGTCTACGCCGAGATGACGGCCGACTACGAGACGCCGCTGTCCGCGTTCCACAAGATCTCCGACGGCCGACACGCCTTCCTGCTGGAGTCGGCGGAGAGCACCGACCACGCCGGGCGATACTCGTTCGTCGGCAGCGGGCCGCGGGCGGTCATCGAGGCCCGCGGGACGACCGTGCGGGTCACCGAGGCGGGGGCGAGCCGCGAGTTCGAGAGCCCGTCGGGCGACCCGCTGCGCGACCTGGAGGAGTTCATGGCCAAATACCGGCCGGTCGCCGGCCCCGAGCTACCGGTGTTCTACGGTGGCGCGGTCGGCTACCTCGGCTACGACGCGGTGCGCTATTTCGAACCGAGCGTCCCGCCGCCGCCGCCGGACGAGCTGGGCCTTCCGGAGATGGTGTTCATGGTCACCGACACCGTGGTCATCTTCGACCACCGGCTGCGCAAGCTGCTGGTCGTCGCCAACGTGTTCACCGAGGGCGAGGCCGACCTCGCCGGGGCCTACGAGCGGGCGCGTGACGTGATCAACCGCACGATGGTGCGGTTGACCAGCGGCGCCGCCTTCAGGCCGCTCATCGGCGGCGCCCCCACCGAGCCCTCCGAGCCGCGCAGCAACACGACGGAAGAGGAATACTGTGCGATGGTCGAGCGGGCGAAGGAGTTCATCCACGCCGGGGACGCCTTCCAGGTGGTGCCGTCGCAGCGTTTCGAGGTCGATTTCGACGGCGCGCCGATCGACCTCTACCGGGCGCTGCGTTCGGTCAACCCCTCGCCGTACATGTTCTGCCTGCAGTTCGGGGAGGGCTTCTCGCTGGTGGGCTGCTCCCCGGAGGTGCACGTGCGGGCGATCGACGGGCGCGTCGATATCCGGCCGATCGCCGGCACCCGCTGGCGCGGCGAGACGCCCGAGGAGGACGACGCGCTGGCGGCGGAGCTGCTGGACGACCCGAAGGAGCGCGCCGAGCACATCATGCTGGTCGACCTGGCGCGCAACGACGTCGGCCGGGTTTCGGAGTACGAGAGCGTGCGGGTCGAGGACTTCATGGTGATCGAGCGTTACAGCCACGTCATGCATATCGTGTCGAACGTCTCGGGCGACCTCGCGGAGGGGCGCAGCGCCTACGACGTGATGCGCGCGACCTTCCCGGCGGGGACGGTGAGCGGCGCGCCGAAGGTGCGGGCGATGCAGATCATCAACGAGCTGGAGAAGAGCAAGCGCTGCGCCTACGCCGGCGCCGTAGGGTACTTCGGCTTCGACGGCAACCACGACTCCTGCATCGCTCTGCGCACCGCGGTGCTCAAGGGCGGCAAGGCGTACGTGCAGGCCGGCGCCGGGGTGGTTGCGGACTCCGACCCGCAATACGAATACCGCGAGACCGCCAACAAGGCGATGGGTCTGGTGCGCGCCATCGAGCGGGCGAAAGGGCTGTGAGCCCGGGCCGCGAGTTTGTGCTTTACCGCCGGGGTGCGGCGCGGATGTTCGGGGGGTGATCGCCCACCCCCTCCGGCCGCTGGCCGCCCTTTCCCTCACCATCTCCACCCTCGCCGGCCAGGGGGACGAGCCCCCCGCGGAACCGAAGCCGCCGCTGGTCGCCCTGCAGGAGTCTATCGAGATCGCCGAGGCGGAGATCGCGGCCAAGCGGTTACAGTTGGAGAAGGCGGAGACCGAGGGTGAGAAGGCGACCCTGGCCTTCGAGCTGGGCAGGGTGGAGGAGCGGCTGCACGGCCTCGAGCTCGACTTCCAGGCCATCGCTACCGGGGTCGACGTCGAGGGCTTCGGGCTGCGGCAGCGCCGGAAGTTCGACCTCGGCCAGGAGTTCCAGGAGCTGTTGCAGCCGCTGGTGGAGGAGCTCAAGCAGGCGACCGAGCGGCCGCGCGCGATCGAAGCGCTGCGCGACGACATCGAACATTCCCAGAAGCAGCTGGCGACCTGTGAGAACGCGCTGCGCAACGTCGACGCCGCCCTGGCGGAGGAGACGGAGCCGGCGGTGGTGGCGGCGCTGCAGAAGACCCGCGCGCAGTGGGCGACCTTCCGCCTGAACGCCGAGAACCGGCTCAGCGTCCTCCGCCACCAGCTCGCCCAGAACCTCGACGACAGCTCCTCGACCTTCGACACCGTCACCGAGGGGCTGAAGCGCTTCGTCCGGACCCGCGGCAAGTACCTGCTGGCGACCATCGCCACCTTCGTCTTCGTCTTCCTGCTCTTGCGCGGGCTCGTCCGCTACCTCTACCGGGTGAGCCCCTGGCACAACGAGGGCGAGCGCTCGTTCTACTCGCGGCTGATCGACGTGGTCCTCCACGCCTTCACCTTCGTGGGCGCGCTGGTGGCGGCGATGCTCGTGCTCTACGCGACCGGCGACTGGGTGTTGCTCGGCCTGGCGATCATCTTCCTGTTCGGGCTGGCGCTGGCGGCCAAGGACGGGCTGCCGCGCTTCTACGAGCAGGCGCGCATCCTCCTCAACCTCGGCGAGGTGCGGGAGGGCGAGCGGGTGCTCATCGACGGGATCCCGTGGCGGGTGGACTCGCTCGGCATGTTCTCCAAGTTCGGCAACCCGGAGCTGTCCGGCGGCGAGCTGCGCCTCCCGATCCGCAGCCTGCGCGACCTGCACTCGCGGCCATACGGCGACGACGAGCCGTGGTTCCCATGCGAGGCGGGCGAGTGGGTGGTGCTCGCCGACGGCACGCGCGGCGAGGTCGTGTCGCAGTCGCCGGACATCGTGCAGCTGAAGCTGTTGGGCGGGGCGAGGAAGTCGTACGTCACCACCGACTTCATGGCCGCAGCGCCGGAGGTGCTGTCGCGGGACTTCAGGGTGCGGACGGTGTTCGGGGTCGACTACCGCCACCAGGCGGCGGCCACGGCCGAGATCCCGGAGGTCCTGTGTGCCGCGGTGCGGCGCGCGCTCGCGGGGCTGGTCGGCGAGGAGAACATCCGGCAGCTGAAAGTCGAGTTCCGCGCCGCGGGCGAGTCGTCGCTCGACCTCGAGATCATCGCCGACCTCGGGGGCGAGGTGGCGGGCAAGATCGAGACCGCCGAGCGGCTGCTGCAGCGCGCCGCGGTCGACGCCTGCAACGAGAACGGCTGGGGCATCCCGTTCCCGCAGCTGACCCTGCACGGGATCGCCGCGGGGGGGTAGGGTGAGATTCTTGTTGGCATCCGCCCCGGCCTCCCCTATGGACGCGGGCGATGGGCGAGGTGACGCAGACCGGCCGGACCACCTGGTCGGAATGGCGGCCGAACATGCGGGCCACCCTGCTGTTCGTGTCGCGCCGCGACGAGGTGTCGTCCCGCGACGAGGTGCTCCTGGTCCACAAGAAGACCGGCCTCGGCAGCGGCAAGATCAACGCGCCGGGCGGCAAGCTCGAACCGGGCGAGACGGCGGCCGAGGCGGCGGTGAGGGAGGTCCGGGAGGAGGTGGGGCTCGCGGTGCGCGACCCGCAACAGGCCGGGGTGCTGCGCTTCCAGTTCACCGACGGGCTCGCCCTGCACTGCACGGTGTTCCGGGCGACCGAGTTCGACGGCGAACCGTTCGCCACCCGCGAGGCGGACCCCTTCTGGTGCGCCGTCGACGCCATCCCCTTCGAGCGCATGTGGGCGGACGACGCGCTCTGGCTGCCGGGGATGCTGGAGGGCAAGACCTTCGACGGCCGGTTCGAGTTCGACGGCGAGACCATGCTCTGGCACGAGCTGGCCTGGGAGGGGGCGACCGGAGGTCGCAATGACTAATGACTAAGGTCTAATGACTGATGGCCCAGGCACTCTGGGTCACTGCCCCGCTTTGGAGTTCGCCCGCACGTAGGCGGCGATCTTCGAGTCGTCGTCGCCGGCGGCCCACACCGCGCGCAGGAAGTCGGCCGGGTGGATGTCGTGGGTGCGGAGGAACTTCCGGTCGCCGCCGCAGGAGTACATGATGTCCGGGTGGAGTTCGCCGCGGAGCTTGGCGCGCGCCTTGGCGATGATGCGCGGCAGCCAGACGAAGCCGTCCAGCTCGGCGTCGCGGTCAGGGAGCTGGTCGGGCGTCGTCTGCGCCTCGCTCGCCACGCCCCCCTGGACGACGGCGAAGAAGTCGCGGCGGGCGGAGGCGACCAGCACCGCCGCCTCCGGGCTCGGCGTGCCCTCGTCGCCGTAGTCCTCGACGAAGTCATACAGCTCGCGCGGCCGGTAGCCGATGGAGGCGAGGAAGGCGAGGTCGTCGTCCGAGTAGCAACCGTCGGGGTCGGTGTCGCCCGAGCGGTAGCGCTCGACGCAGCGGTCGAAAAGTTCGCGGAAAGTGCTGTCCCAGGAGAAGTTCGGCATACCCCCCCCTTTGCCCGCGAACCGCGTGCAGCGCACCCGTTTTTTTCGGCGGCGTGCCGGTCAGAACAGCTCCGGCTCCTCCTGCAGGGCCCGGACCTGCCGCTGGGCCTCCCCGTAGTAGAACTCGTCGATCTCGAAGCCGATGAACTTCGCGGCGCCGTATTCGGCGGCGCCGAGCGCGGCGTGGCCGATGCCGAGGAAGGGGTCGAGGGCGACCGTGCCCTCCCCCTTGCCGTGCAGGGCGAGGCAGCGGCGGGCGAGCTCGACGGGGAAGGTGGCGGGGTGGGGCCGCTCCCGGTCGCGGCTCTGGATCGTCTTGTAGGGGATGAACCAGGTGTTGCCCCTGCACCGCCGGTCCTCGCCGCCGGTGTGCCCCCAGCGGGCGATGTTGCTCTTGTCCTGATAGGGCACGCCGACCGCGCGGCGGTCGATCTCCACCCCCCCGCCCTTGGTGAGATGGAAGAGATACTCGTGGCAGTCGTTGACGAAGCGCGGCGAGTTGATGGGTTTGAAGTGGCCCGCCGAGACGGTGCTCCCGTCGCGCCCCTCGACGGTGATCGACTTGATCCAGTGGATGGTGTTCTGCAGCTCGAACAGGTCGCGCAGCTTCAGCAGCAGCTCGTGGGGGAGGAAAGGGTTCTTGGGGGAGGCGCCGACGTTGAGGAAGAAGGAGCCGTCGTCCCTCAGCACCCGCCGCACCGCGGCGGCCCAGAGGTGACACCAGTCCAGGAACTCCCCCCGGCCGGCGTCGTCGCCGTAGCTCCGGTAGCCGATCCCCAAGTTGTACGGTGGCGAGGTGACCACCACATCGACCGACCCCGCTTCGAGTTCCCCCATCCCCTCGACACAGTCGCCGAGACGGAGGTCGAAGACGGTCTCTCTGGCAGGCTGCACGCCGGCCAGGATAGCGGCGTTGGCCGACCCACAGCAACGCAAAAGGCGCTCACACCACCCGTTTCAACAGGGGACGGATTTCATTAGTAAATCATGAAATTTGGGAAGTTTTTAGGAAATAAAACACTTGTTTAAAACAGGTGTTTATGTCTAGGTGCGGCGTGTCGAGTCCGGACAGCGTGATCGAAGAGGCTCCCGCGGCGACCAAGCGGCGTCTGTTGGACGTGGCGGAGCGCCTGTTTGCCGACCAGGGCTTCGATTCGGTTTCGCTGCGGGCGATCACCGCGGAGGCGGGGGCGAACCTGGCGGCGGTGAACTATCATTTCGGCTCGAAGGAATCGTTGATCGCGGCGGTGATCGCGCGGCAGGTGGAGCCGATCAACCGGCGGCGCCTGGAACTGCTGGAGGGTGCGGTCGATGCGCGCGAGATCGTGGCGGCCTTCGTCGACCCGGTGTTGCAGGAGGCGGAGCGAAGCGGCGCCGACGGCGGGCACTTCCTCAAGCTGATGAGCCGCTGCACAGCGGCCCGGGACGAGAAGGTCTCGGCGCTGATCGCGGTCCAGTTCCGCGAGGTGGTGAGGAGGTTCGTGATGGCCATCGGCGACGCCTGTCCTGGCTTGAGCGCGGAGGTCGTCCACCTGCGGCTGCTGTTCACCGCCGGGGCGATGGCACAGTCGCTGTTCCATCTGGACAAGTTGGCGATGGTCTCCGAGGGGCGCTGCGAGGCGCCCGGGCTCGATACCCTGCGGGACGAGATGGTGACGTTTCTAGCGGCGGGTTTGGAAACCGGAACCCGGGACGGCGACGTAAAGTGATGAGGGGGATGTCGATCGCCATGCTCATATTGCCCTTCGCCGCCCTGGCGCTGGCCGGCTGCCGGGCGAAGCCGCCGCAGGAGATCGAGGGCGCTCTGGCGGTCGATGCGCCGGCCGCCTACGCCAGCCGCGGCGAGCGGCTGACGGCGGAGAGCGACGACTGGGTGAAGCAGCTGTCGAAGGACGCGACCTTGACCAAGCTGATCGAGGAGGTGCGCCGGGAGAACTGGGACATCAAGAAGGCCGCCCTGCGGGTCGAGACCGCGGCGGCCAACGCCAAGATCGCTGGCGCGCGGCTGTTCCCGATCGCGGCGGTGGGGTTGGACGGCAGCCGCCAGCAACAGGCCTTCATCGGTTTCCCGGGGGACCCGAGCGGCGCGTCGGGCGGCGTCTCCCAGTCCCTGAGCAACAGCTTCGGGCTGTCCCTCGACGTCTCGTGGGAGATCGACCTGTGGGGGCGCATCCGCGCCGGGCAAGAGGCGGAGATCGCCGAGTTCCAGGCCTCCAAGGAGGACCTGCGCGGGGTGGCCTCGTCGCTCTCGGCGCAGACCGCCAAGGTCTGGTTCGCGCTGATGGAGGCGCGCGACCAGGCGAGGCTGGCCGAGCAGAGCCTGGTGAGTTTCCGCAACACCGAGCGCACGCTGCGCGACGCCTTCGAGCTCGGCGGCGGCTCCGCCGCGCAGGTGCAGGTCGCGACCTCGGACGTCGAGACCTCGACCGCCCTGCTGGAGGAGCGCAACGGCCAGGTGCGGGCCGCCCAGAGGCAGTTGGAGGTTTTGTTAGGGAGATACCCGAAGGCGGAGATCGAGTCGGCCGGCGGGCTCCCCGAGGTGCCGCGGCAGCCGCCGGCGGGCATCCCCTCCACCCTGCTCGAGCGCCGGTCGGACATCGTCGCTGCAGAGCGGCGCATGGCGTCGGCGGCGCGGCGGGTGAAGGAGGGCAAGCTGGCGCTGTTGCCGCAGATCTCGCTGACCGGCAGCGGGGGGACCGCCAGCAACCAGCTGCGCGACCTGACCTCGACGGACTTCGGGGTGTGGAGCATCGGTGCCGATGTGACCCAGAACCTGTTCCGCGGCGGCGAGGTCCTCGGCAACGTCAGGTTGCGCGAGATCGCCGCCCGCGAGGCCTTCGTCGACTACCAGAGGGTCGCGCTCGACGCCTTCAACGAGGTCGAGACGCGGCTCGACAACGAGGTCGTCCTGCGCCGGCGCGAGACCGCGCTGCGCAAGGCGGAGGGGCATCTGATCGACGCCTACGAGCGTTCCCTACAGGAGTATCGCGACGGGGTGGGGAGCGCGACCGCGCTGCTCACCAACCAGCGCAGGCTGCTCAACGTCAGCGGCCAGGTGCTGACCCTGCGGAGGTTGCGCCTCGACAACCGGGTCGACCTGCACCTGGCGCTCGGCGGCAGCATCAAAAAGACATTCTGACCATGACAAACTTCGGCAAATCCCTCCTCGCCGCCGGCATCGCGCTGGCCGGCGTCGCCGTCGCCGCCGCCCTGATCGCGACCAAGCCGAAGGCCGACGAGCGCCCGCCCGCCCGTAACCCGCCGCCGGTCGAGGTGGTCACCGCGGCACGGGTCGATTTCCCGGTCACCATCTCGACCCAGGGCGAGGTGGCGCCGGCGCGCCAGACGGTCATCGCCGCCGAGGTCGGCGGCCGGGTGATCTCGGTCTCGGAGCGCTTCGAGGTGGGTGAGCGGTTCGCGCAGGGCGACGTCCTGTTCGAGATCGACGCCGCCGACTACGCCGCCGCCGAGGCCTCGGCCGCGGCGGAGGAGGCGAACGCCCGCCTCGCCCTCGCCGAGGAGAAGGCGAGGGGCGCCCAGGCGTTGCGCGACTGGAAGAAGCTGGGGGGAGGTGGCGAGCCGGGCGCGCTGGCGGCGCGCAAGCCGCAGCTCGAGAGTGCAGAGGCCCGGCTGGCGGCGGCCACCGCCGCCCTGGAGAAGGCGGGACGGGACCTCGAGCGGACGAAGGTGCGCGTGCCGTACGACTGCCAGATCATGATGGCGCGCACCGAGCTCGGCTCGTTCGTCACCGCCGGCTCGGCGGTGGCCGAGGTGTTTAGCACCGGCGACCTCGAAGTGCGCCTGCCGGTGGAGCTGGAGGACTTCGCCTACGTCGAGACGAAGGGGGGCGGGGAGATCCCGGTGCGTTTCACCGCCCGCCTGGGGCGTGAGGAACTGCGCTGGGAGGGCGAGCTGCTGCGCACGGAGGGCCAGGTCGACCGCTCCAGCCGCTCCGTCTTCCTGGTCTCCCGCGTCTCGCCGGACGGGGGTGACGCGCGGGCGAGCAGGTTCCTGGTGCCCGGGCTGTTCGTGCGCGCGGAGATCGACACCGGCGTCCTGCCCGGGGTGTTCGTGGTGCCGCGCAAGGCGCTCTATGGGAAGGACCGCGTCCTGGTCGTGGACGGGGACGACCGCGCCTCCTTCCGGCGCGTGGAGGTCAAGCGCACGGGCCGCGAGGAGGCCGTGATCGGGGGGGGCATCGAGGAGGGCGAGCGGATCGCCGTCAGCCCCCTGCCGCAGGTGATCGACAAGATGGAGGTGACGGTCAAGCAGGCGGGCGAGGGAGGGGGGGAGATTGGTGGCGGAGTGGGGGACGGGGACGAGAGGCTGGAAACTGGAAACTAGAAACGTGGTTCTGTGATCCGCCCACCTGCACGCGACATCGTCTTGCTGAACGCCGAAAACTGAACACTGACAAACTCCACCTATGGAGAAGCTCATCCACTGGTTCTCACGGAACCACGTCGCGGCCAACTTCCTGATGGGGGCGGTGCTGGTGGCGGGTGTCTCGACCTGGTCGTCGCTCAAGAAAGAGATCTTCCCGGAGACCGCCACCGACATCGTCATCGTGCGGGTGGCCTACCCCGGCGCGACGCCGGAGGAGGTGGAGAAGGGGGTCTGCGTGCCGATCGAGGAGGCGATCCAGGATCTCGAGGGGATCGAGCGGCTGAAGTCGACCTCGGTCGAATCGCTCGGGGTGGTGCAGATCGAGGTCGCCAACGGATACCGGCTGCGCGACCTGCTGGACGATGTGAAGTCGCGGGTCGACGCCATCGAGAACCTCGCCGAGAACGCCGAGGCGCCGGTCTACGAGGAGATCCTGATCAAGAACCAGCTGCTCAGCATCGCCGTCTCGGCGGACACCGACGAGGCGACATTGCGCGGCTACGCCGAGGGGATCCGCGACGGGCTGTTGGCCTACAAACCGGGGGGGAAAGGGGAGGTCGGGGTCAGCCAGGCGGAGCTGGTCGGCGTGCGCCCCTACGAGATTTCCATCGAGGTCTCCGAGGACACCCTCCGCTCGTACGGGCTGACGCTCGCCTCCGTGGCCGACGCGGTGCGCGCCTCCTCCATCGACCTGCCCGGCGGCTCGGTGCGGACTGAGGCGGGGGACTTCCTGATCAAGATCGAGGCCAAGCGCTACGAGGCGGAGGGGTTCGCCTCCGTCCCGGTATTGACGCGGCCGGACGGCAGCCAGCTGCTGCTCGGCGACATCGCGACCATCGTCGACGGCTTCGAGGACCTCGAGATGACCAGCCGCTTCGACGGCCGGCCGGCGGTGGTGATCAACGTGTTCCGGGTCGGCAAGGAGGACACGTTGACGGTCGCCCGCGCCGCCAAGGCATACCTGGCCGAGGTGGAGCCGACCCTGCCCGAGGGGGTCGAGCTGGAGATCTGGAACGACACCTCCCTCATGCTGCAGGGCCGGCTCGACCTGTTGAAGCGCAACGGGATCACCGGCCTGCTCCTCGTCCTGGTGGTACTCTCGCTCTTCCTGCGCCCCAGCCTCGCGGCGCTGGTGACGGTGGGTATCCCGGTGTCCTTCGCCGGGGCGATCTGGATGATGCCCACCACCGGGATCTCGGTGAACATGATCACCCTGTTCGCCTTTATCCTGGTGCTGGGCATCGTGGTCGACGACGCCATCGTGGTCGGCGAGAACGTCTACCGGCGCATCCGGCTCGGCGAGGACCCGCGCGAGGCCTCTTGGCGCGGGACGCACGAGGTCGGGGTGGTCGTCATCTTCGGCGTCATCACCACCGCGGTCGCCTTCACCCCGATGCTCGGCCTCAGCGGCGTCAGCGGCAAGATCTGGCGCAACATCCCGTGGATCGTGATCCCGACCCTGATGTTCTCGCTGGTGCAGTCGAAGCTCATCCTGCCGGCGCACCTGGCCTTCCTGCGCCGCACCGACCCCGACGCCAAGCACGGCCCGCTGCTCGAGCTGCAGCGCAAGGTCGCGGGTGGCCTGGAGCGTTTCATCGACCGCTTCTACCGGCCGCTGCTGCGGGTCGCGCTGGGGTCGCGCTACGTCCTGCTGGCGATCTTCATCGCCCTGTTCGTGGCCACCATCGGCATCGTCGCCGGCGGGCGGATGAAGGTCGAGTTCTTCCCCGAGGTGGAGGCGGAGATCATCGCCGCCAAGCTGAACATGGTCGACGGCGTCGCCTTCGAGACCACCTCGGAGGCGATCGCCCAGATCGAGGAGGCCGCGGCGGAGCTCAACCGGCGTTTCACCGAGGACCCGGACCGTCCGCTGATCCGGCACATGATGGCCAGCGTCGGCAGCCAGCCCTTCCAGACCGGTTTCACGCCGGTGGTGCCGAAGGGGGGCAACCTGGGTGAGGTGGCGCTGGAGATCCTGCCGGGCAACGAGCGCGCGGTCAGCGCCAAGGAGCTGGCGGCGGAGTGGCGCGAGCTGACCGGCCCGATCCCCGGGGCGGTGGAGATCTCGTTCCAGAGCCAGGCCGCCGGCGGGGGCAACGCCATCGACCTCGAGCTCACCGGCCCGGACATCGACCAGCTACGCGCGGCGACCGAGCACGTGAAGGGGGCGCTGGCCAACATCGACGGGGTGATCGACATCAACGACGGCGACCGGCAGGGCAAGCGGGAGGTGCTCCTGGAGCGGCTCAAGCCGGCCGGCGAGTCGCTCGGCCTGCGCCTCTCGGACGTCGCCCGCCAGATGCGCGCCGGGTTCTACGGCGAGGAGGCGCAGCGACTGCAGCGGGGCAGGCACGAGGTGAAGGTCATGGTGCGCTACCCGCGCGACGAGCGGGAGTCGCTGGCGGACATCGAGCGCATGAAGATCCGCACCCGCGGCGGCGACGAGGTGCCGCTGTCGGCGGTGGTGGAGTTCGGCGAGGGGCGCGGCACCGCCAGCATCCAGCGCACCGACCGGCAGCGGACGATCCGGGTCGCCGCCGATATGGACAAGACCAACGAGGACGCCAACGCGACCGAGGCGGTGCGCACCCTGACGGAGGGGACGCTGTCGGAGCTCGGCGGGCTGTTCCCCGGGGTCACCTACTCCTTCGAGGGCGAGCAGAAGGACCAGCGCCAGAGCATGGAGGAGATGTCGGTCGGTTTCGTCGTCGCCCTGCTGGCGATGTTCGTGCTGATGGCGATCCCGCTGCGCTCCTACGTGCAGCCGCTCATCGTGATGAGCGTCATCCCCTTCGGCATCGTCGGCGCCGTCGCCGGGCACCTGCTGATGGGGGCAAACCTTAGCATCATGTCGATGTGCGGCATCGTGGCGCTCGCCGGGGTGGTGGTGAACGACAGCCTGGTGCTGGTCGACTACGTGAACCGCCACCGCGCGCAGGGCCAGTCGGTGGTCGAGGCCGCCTGGGCGGCGGGCGCGGCGCGCTTCCGACCGATCCTGCTCACCTCGCTCACCACCTTCGCCGGCCTGACGCCGATGCTCCTGGAGACCGATATGCAGGCGCGCTTCCTGATCCCGATGGCCATCTCGCTGGGCTTCGGCATCCTTTTCGCCACCGCCATCACCCTGCTGCTGGTACCCTGCGTCTACCTGATGCTGGAGGACGTCAAAGGCCTGCTGTTCAAGCGGGAGACGCTGGAGCGCTGGGAGCAGCGCAGCCGCGAGCGGGCGGCGGAGGACGGCGTCCACGGCGACCCCGACATGGCGCTGTAGGCGGGGCGGCCCGGGCCGCGGTCCCCTACTCGATCTTGAAGCGCCTCTGCGAGGGCTTCTTCTCCGGCCAGCGCTCCTTGAACTTGGTCCCCGAGGTGCGGAAGTCCTCGACCACCTTGCCGTCGGGGCCATACACCCGCACCAGCACGCCGAGCAGGCTGTCCTTCATGCTGTAGGACGACGAGTAGTAGCTGCTGTAGCGGACGGTATCGAGCTTGAAGGGCTCCGTCTCGAAGGTGACGGTCTGGTTGTAGCGCAGCGGGCCCTCGACGTCCAGAGCGTCGCCCTTGCGGACGGTTCGCGAGCGGTCTTTCATGAAGGCGTGGTACTCGATGCGGATGTCCTTCACCGGCTGGCGGGTCAGGCTGGTGACCTTGATCTCGTATGTGTAGTGCTGCACCTTGGACCGCCGGTAGGTCCCGCCCCTGGTGGAGGACGAGATCTTCTTCTTGGCCGCCTCGACGCGGAAGGCGTAGTCGATCGTCGGGTTCGTCGACTTCATCCACTCGCGGATGAACTTCTGATCGCCCTCGGAGAAGATCGACACCTTCACCTCGAACTCCTTGCCGTCGCGCTCGATGGTGACGGTTTCGCCATCGGCGCCCGTGTGGGAGACCAGCTCGGCCTCGATGGTGCGCCCGAACTGGTCCTCGAACATGCGCGCGCCGCAGACCGCTGGAAACCATGCGGCGAGGAGGACACAGGCCACCCGGGTGGTGAGGACCCACGTCGGTCTGGTTGGCCCGCTCATTGCTCCTTCGTTTTCGACTCCTCCCCGACCGGGCGTCTCCGCCGTCGAGATTTTCGTTATTCTTAACCAAAAGACGTTGCCGGGCGACGTATTCTTTGAAGAAAATGAATTTGTTTTTATGAGTTCATACCGGATCGCGATCTTCTCGTCCTGCCTGATCATGGGATTGCCGGGGGGTGTGGCGTCGGGGGCGGCGGTCCCCGAGCCGCCCGATTTCTTGACCGCCGAGCAGCGCGCGCCGCTGGTCGCCCTCGCCGGGGAGCTCGAAGCGAACCTCGCCCAACACGGCGAGTACATGGCGACGCTCAACGAGAAGTACCTCGCGGCGCTCGACAACGCGCGCACCCGGATGGTAAAACTCGGTGCCGCCCGCGCCGTCGCGGCGCTCAACTCGGAGATCGAACGGATCGGGGCGGGGGACACGGTGCGCTCTTCGGAGATCGACTCGGCGCCGGACTATGTCCGCAAGATGCGCGACCAGTACGACCAGTTCGTCGTCCGGGTGGACGGTGTCAGACGCAGCCGCGACCAGGCGGCCCGCTTCGCTGCCGTCGATGGCTTCGGCTCCCTCCAGACCGAGCTGACCCAGGCCGAGGAGCTCGAGAAGGCGATGGCTCTGCGCGAATACCGGAAAGTCCTCGCCCGCCCACCGCGCCCGAAACCGAGGCCGGCTCCAGATCCCGATCCGGAGCCTGACCCCGACCCTTTGCCTGACCCCGACCCTTTGCCGGATCCCGCGCCGTCGCCGGATCCCGATCCGGTACCGACCCCTGACCCGTCGCCATCGGGATACGGGAGCGTCGATGTCCCGCGGCCGATCACCGCCGCGGAGAGGCAGAAGTTCGCCGGGGCCATCGGGCCGAAGCCCGCGCGTGCCGGCCGTGGGTATCCGGTGATGTTGGACAGCATCCAGAAGGGGGAGGTCACCGAGATCAAGGTGAACAAGATCAAGAAGTGGGGCGAGGCACAGCTGCAGATGTGGAAGCGCAAGCCGTACTGGACCGCCACGGTCACCTACCCGACCACCAGCCTGTTCGGCACCTTCGACACCGAGGGCATCGCGATCATCGACGGCGACCGGGTGGTGGAATGGCTCTACACCGGTTCGGGGGAAGAGATCCCCTAGCGGGCGGCCTGGTGTCGGTATGTCAGGGGTGCCTGACATACTTCTTACATCCTCGCCGTTGTCGTGCGCCTGCGCGGGGTGCAGGTGTCCCCCATGATTGACACAACGTTTTTCCCACTGGCCGGGGACCGGCTTCGAAAGTCTGCTATCGCGGCGGCGGCCGCAGCATGGGTGCTCGGATGTATGGACCTCTTTGCCATGGCGGCGGAACCGGCGGGGGAGAACCCTCTGGACACGAGTATCATGATCGACTCTTCCGAGATCGTGGCGCTTCAAGGGGGGGGAGACGTTGCGCGGGAGGGCGTCGCCGGGGTGGACTACTCCCCGCTTTTCGAAGAGTTCGAGGGCGAGCCAGGTCGCCTGAGAAGAGTCTATATCCTGGGGATATCTCCGGAGCTCTGGCGCGACGTTCCGGCGCCGATCGGCGATGGGATCCTGCCCAGCTTGGGGAAGTTTCGGAATCTGAAGGAGCTCCACATCGATTCCTGCAAAGACTTCGACGTCAGCGGTCTGCGGACGGTAGGGGGGTTGCGGTCGTTGGGCTTCGAACGCTGTCCGGACGTCACCGGTGAGGAGGTGGGGGAGCTTCCCAAGATAGCCCCCGGCCTGAGACACCTCGATCTGAAAGCTTGTAGGAAGCTCTCGGGGGAGATCCCCGAGGGGCTGGCCGACCTCCCGCACCTGAGGACCTTGAGGGTCAAGAAGATCGCCTTGTCCGAGGGCGATGTCGAGAACATCCAGCAGCTGGAGGGGCTCCGGGAGCTGCACCTGACGGTATCCCCGGCCGTCATGGAGAGGTTCGGCGGGTTCAGGCCGTCGGTCGATCTCTATCTCGATATGAACTTCATGAACCACCCGCGTGGGATAGAGATCGACCTCTCGCGGCTCGCCGAGTCCGAGTCCATCGTCGCGCTGACCTTCTACTGTGCGACGTTTGAGAAGGGCGACCTCGAGGTGATCGCCTCGCTCCCGAACCTCCGGGAACTGGACCTTTTTAGCAGCGAGATCGGGGACGAGGATCTCAAAGTCATCGGGTCGATGCACTGCCTAGAGAGGTTAGACATCCGCCGCTGCAAGCTCTCCGACGCGGCGGTCGCGGCGTTGGAGAGGGATCTGCCCGACTGCGAGATCCGGCACTAGCGGGGCGGCCGCCCTGTGTCAGGCGGGACTGACACACTTCTTACACTATTCCAATTGTGACGCCAGCGGTGAGGGCGGACGGGTTCGGCATGATGAAAATACGACCCACCCAAAGGACAGAACTCGAGATTCGAAACACCGGTTTCGCGTTGGCGGCCGCGATGGCTGTGGTGCTCTTCACCCCGGGTGCCGCAGCCGCGGAGGGGGGCGAACCGGCTTCCGGGACCACCCTTTCCATCACGGCCGACAAGTTCCAGCGAGAGGTGCCCGGCGGGCTGTATCGATCGCCGGTCAGGAGGCCGGACTATTCGCTTATCGAGGGATCCCCCGGGTTGGAGTCGGTGCGGATCGACGGCTACATGCCGCGGGGTTGGGGATCGGAGCCGGAGGACTCCCGTCTCGGCGACGGCGTGTTCGTCCACCTGGGGAGGCTCGAGAGGCTGCGGGAGCTCCGCGTCGAGTGGTGCCACGGGTTCACCGCCAGCGGGCTCAAGGAGCTGGCCGGGGCGCCGGAGCTGACATCGCTGTCCCTCGTCGGCTGCGGTGGGATCACCGACGATGATGTTGCGGCGCTCGCCGCCGCGCTCCCGAGGTTGCGGTCGCTCGACCTGGGCTACTGTGGCGGGGTTACCGGAGAGGTGACCAAGGTTCTGGGCAAGTTCCCGGAACTGGAGTCCCTCGGTATCGGGGGGATCTCGCTGTCGGACGCCGACGTCGAGAGGTTGCAGCGGCTTGAGGGGCTGTCGGAGCTACGCGTGACCGGCTCCCAGGCGATCATCGAGGGGCTCGGTGGCTTCGCACCCTCGGTGCAGATGCGTCTCCATATCGAGAACATGAACGACCCTTGGCACGTGGAGAAGGGGCTGAGGACGAAGGTGGAGGTCGCCGACCTCCGCCAATCCGAGTCGGTGGTCGGGCTCGGCCTCCGCTTCGCCAGGTTCGCCGACGGCGACGTGGAGGCGATCGCGTCGCTGCCGTCGGTCGAGAGTTTGGACCTGGCTTTCAGCAAGGGCTTGGGGGACGCGATCGAGCATCTCGGCTCGATGTCCTCGCTCACCAGCCTGAACCTCGACTACTGCGATGGGGTCGGGGAGGCGGAGGTCGCCGAGTTGAAGAAGGCGCTGCCCTCCTGCAAGATCGAGCACCAGTCGCTCAGGTAGCCTGTGGGCGCGTTCGGCCCCACAGGGTGATCGCGCAGAGGCAGAGGCCGATGCAGATCCCGGCAGCCACCGCCGTGAGGTGGTGGCTGCCGCCGGGCGTTCTGGAAACGGCGGTGTAGAGCGCCCCGGCCGCCAGCAGGCATGCGGCGGGTGGCAGGGCGAAGCGGAGGACGGGGAGCAGCTTCCGGTGGCGCAGCGTGCGCGCCAAGTTCCTCTGGTAGAGCGGCACGCAGGGGGCGATGGCGAGCGCCCCCCGGAAACAGCGCTCGGCGGCGCGGAGGTCACCGGTCTCGTTGAAGTGGACGACGCCCATGTTGTGTAGCGCGGCGTCGTTGTCGGGGTCCAGCTCGAGCGCCCGCCCCAGCGCGCGCAGCTGGGCGTGGGGGTCGCCGCAGGTGCCATCGGGGAGCTCGCTGCCCGCGGCGGCGGCGAGGGTGGCCGCGCGGGGGCAGGTGGGGGCGAGCCCCTCCGCGCGGCTGGCGCAGCGCCGGGCGGACCCGTAGTCGCGACGCTCGAAGGCGAGCCAGCCGAGCTCGGTCCAGTAGTCTGCCTGGGCGGGGTCGAGTTCGACCGCCCGCCGCACGGAGCGCTCCGCGCCCGCCGCGTCGCCGAGCAGCCGCGCGGCGTGCCCGGCGAAGTAGTGGGCGAGGCCGTCGCCGGGGTCGAGTTCGATCGCCCGCCCGAGGTGCCCCGCCGCGTCCCCGGGGCGGTCGAGGTGCAGCGCCGCCTGACCCGCGGCGCGGTGGGCGACGGGGTCGCCGGGGGCGATGTCTAACAATTCCAAAGAGATTTCCGACGCCCGCCGCCAACTGCCCGAGGCCAACAGGTTGGCGAGCAGAATGTGGCGGCCGTCGCCGCTGTCGCCTGTCCGGTCCATGGTGTGGTATCTAGTCGCCGCCTAGGGCGCGCTCGAGCGCGGCGGTGACCCAGCGGTCCGCCCCCGCGGCGCGGGCGCGGGCGAGGTCGGCCCGCGCGGCTTCGGTGTCTCCGAGCAGCGCGCGGGCGAGGCCGCGGTCGGCGAGCAGGGTGAGGTCGGGGCGCGCGGGGTGGATCCTGCCGGCGAGCTCCTCGAGGCAGGCCTCGAGGTTCCCCCGCGCGGCCTCCCGGTCGCCCTCGAGCAGGTGCGCCCTCCCCCTGCGCAGGAGCCAAGAGCTCTTCAGCCGCGAGGAAGCGAGTTCCTCCTCGATGACCGGCAGGGCGCCGGAGGTGTCGCCGTTGTCGAGCAGCGCGTCGACCCAGGCGTTGCGCAGGACGATGCTCCCGGTGGCCGCGAAGCCGGCCTGGAGCGCCGCCGGCCGTTCGCCCCCGCGCCCGAGCTCGGAGAGCAGCTCGGTGCGCAGCAGGTGCCAGTCGACGTCCCCGGCGGGGAGCTGGGCGAAGGCGGCGTCGCAGGCCTCGAGGGCGGCGGCCTTCTGCCCGGAGGCGGACAGGAGCCTTGCCATCAACACCATCGCCCCGGCGCGTTCGCCCGCGCCGCGCGCATTGTCGACGGCTCGTGTGGCGGACGCCAGCGCGGCCTCCGCCTCACCGCGTCCGGCGAGCAGGCGCGCTAGCTCGCGGTGTGCGGGCGTGTAGTCCCACCGCTGGGCCAGCGCCTGGCGCAGGTCGGCCTCGGCCAGCTGCGGTTTCCGCAGCACGCGGTATTCGGTGGCGCGCCGGTAGTAGAGGTCGGCATCCGCCTCGCCGGCCTCGATGCGCTCGGTGAGGAGGGCGATCGTCGCCTCGACGTCGTGGTGCGCCCGGGCTGCCCGGCCGCCGGCGGCCGCCAGCGCGAGGGCCGCCGCGGTGGCGAGGGCGGGGGTTCTGTAGGCGGTCATTTTGTTAGCAGAAGCGCCGGGTGCAGGGTGAAGTCGCTGCTGCCGAGGTTGGCGTTGTGCCCCTCGAAGGCCAGCACGTTGCGCCCCTCCGCGATCGCCTTGACCGCCGCCCCGCCGAGCGGGAACCACTCGAACTTCTTGTTGGCCTCGTGCAGGTGGAAGCCGCGGGCGCGCTCGCCGCTATCGAAGTCGACCCCGACGCGCAACGCCTCGACGCCGTTGACGTATGCGATGAAGGCGTCGTCGTAGGAGATCGCGATGCCGAGCTTCGACCGGTCCGCCCCCTCCGGCAGCGTGAACTCTTTCCTCAGGTAGACCGTCCTGAACTTGTCGCGCATGTCCAGCACGGTGGCGTCGTCGCCGTCGCCATAGCCGAAGCCGGCCTCGCCGCGCCGCCAGCCCGCGTCGTCGTAACCCGGTTTCGCCCAGCCGCCCTCCGGGTGCTCCCCGGCCAGGTAGGCCCAGTCGGAGCCGCGGCCGATGACGGCCGTCGCCCCCGCCGGCACCTCGCGTGCCTTCACCACCCGGCCAGGGTTCGCCCCCTGCGGCTGCCAGGGGTTCTCGATCGGAGAGTGTTGGACCTTGCCGGACTTCGTGATCGCGAAGGTGTCGCGCACGGCGCCGTTGAGGTTGAGCATGGTCCCGGTCAGGGTGTCGCCGTCGATCGAGACGAGCACCGAGCCGTTCTCGACGATGATCTCGCGCATGATCGGCATGGTGCCTCTGCGGCTGACCCCGGTGCCCCCGTGCCCGGCGACCACCTGCACGGTGCCGTTGTGCGGGTTCAGCCCGGCGCTCTTGCGGTAGGGGCCGTCGCCCACCGGGTCGCCGTCGCCGTCGTCGAGGACCACCCCCTCGGCGGTGGTCGGCGTCGAGTAGGCGCCATCGATGAGCATCGAGCGCTCGTAGATATGCGAGTGGCCGGTGAAGACGACGTCGACGCCCGCGCCCTCGAGGATCGGCATGATGTGTTCGCGCATCTCGATCAGCTGCCCCTCGCGGTCGCTGTCGTGCGAGCCCTTGGTGTACGGCGGGTGGTGGAAGTAGGCCACCAGCCAGTCCGCGTCGGTCTTCTCGAGGTCCGCCTTGAGCCACAGCGCCATGGCGCCGGTCGGGCGCCGGTCGAGGTCGTGCGAGTCGAGCACGACGAAGTGGACATTCCCGTAGTCGAAGGAGTAGTAGGCCTCCTTGCCAGAGGGCAGGCCGCCGGCCTCGGCGGCGGTGGGGCAGACGTAGGCGTCGTAGAACGGGCCGACGCCGTCCTCGCCTTTCGAGGTGACGCCCTCGTGGTTGCCCATCGCCGCCCAGCAGACGGTGTTGCGGAGGGTTGGTTCGTACATCGCGAAGAAGCGCTCGGAGAACTCGGCGTCGGTGCCGCTGCCGTACGCCATGTCGCCGACGTGGAGGTAGAGGTCGAGCTCGAGATCCCTCGCCCTGTTGTATTCGACCATGGCGCTGTGTACTGCGGCCTGTGCCCGGCCGCCGGTCCCCGAGTCGCCGACCACCCAGAAGTAGGTGGGCTTGGCGGTGCCGGGGGTCGGGTGGGTTTTGAAGCGGTAGCTCGGGTCGGCGGGGGTGAGGCGGCGGCGGCCGTCATAGACACCGTAGTAGTAGGTGGTGTCGGGCTCGAGGCCGGAGAGCTTGGCCTCGAACTGCAGCGCCCCCTCCGGGGCGCTGTGCAGCGGCGGCGGTCCGCCGGTGGTCGCGTCGCCCGTTTTGCGGACGGCGATCGCGCCGCCGGAGGCGCTCCGG
>JANQMB010000061.1 GCA_028280355.1 Verrucomicrobiales bacterium | reverse complement strand
GCCGCCCTACCTTCGCCCAGGCGTCCGCGCACCCGCGACGCGGTAGGGCGCTCTCGATGAGAGCGCCGCGGGGGCGACGCCGGTCTCATCTAAGGGGTACAGCTCGTTATAAAAAGCTCAAGCACCTCCCGCTGCGGCACCGCCCCCTCCCCGCCGGGCACCAGAAGCTCAATCACCCAAAACTTCTACCAGCGGCTCCCCCTGAGACCCAGCGGGCTCCCCGACCCCGAGGAAGGCGGCGAGCGTCGGCGCGACGTCGATCGGCCGCACCGGGCGCAGGACCCGCCGCGGCCGGATGCCCGGGCCGGCGAAGATGATCGGCACGTGCGTGTCATACGCCCAGGGCGAGCCGTGCATGCAGGCGACCGGCCCTTTCTCAAGCAGGAACCAATAGGGACGCTGCGTGACATAGATGTCCCCGGAGCGCGCCGGGGTGTAGTTGTTGCGGATCCGGCCGATCGCAGGGTCGGGGCTGATCTCCCCGAGCGCCCCCGAGGGCACCGCGTGCGCCACCCCCTCCAGCGCGACGATGGCCGCCGCCGCCCTCTCGGCCACCACGTCCTCGTCCAAACCGGCATCGGCGATCTTCTGATGGTCCAGATAGAGGTTGGGGCGAAAGAAGTTTCTCACCACGCCCTCGACCCCCAACTCCTCCCCCACCCTGTTCGCGGCGGCGACCACGTCCTTCGCGTTCAGCCGCCCCGCCCTGTATCCGAGCCCGCTCATGTACTCCGGCATCTCGGGCATGCCGTGGTCCGCGGACAGCACGATCAGAGTCTTATCGAGGCCGACCGCCCGGTCGACGAAGGTGAACAGGCCGGCCAGCGTGCGGTCGAGCCGCCGCACCGTCTCCTCGTTCTCCAGGCTCGACGGCCCGAAGAAGTGGTTCACCGCATCGACCCCGGAGAAGCTCACCGAAAGGTAGTCCGGCACGGCATCGCGCCCCAGCCCCTCGTTGGTGACCAGCGCTTCGGCGAAGTCGGCCAACAGCTCGTCGCCGATCGGGCTGACCAGCAACCGCGTCGGGAACATCGGGTCGTTGGCCGCGCCGAAGGCGTGTGGGAAGGTGCGCCCGTAGCCGCGGAGGTCGACTTCGTACGGGCGGTCGTCCTGGCCGATCAGCAGGTAGCTGTCGGCCGGCGACCCGAGCTCCCATTTCGTCCCCGCATACGCCTTCGCCTTGCCCGCCTCGTTCCAGGCGGCCACCCAGGCGGGGTAGCTCTCGTAGTAATAGCTGCTGGTGACGAAGTCCGTGCTGTCGGTGGAGAACCAGAAGGCCTTGCCGATATGGCCGGCCATCGACACCGCGCTGCGGTCCTTGCCGGAGACCGCGAAGACCTTCGCCCCGCCAGCGTGGGCCACCGACAGGGCATCGGAGAAGGTCGGCACGAGGATCGCCCTCGGCGAACGCCCGTCGACCCCCGCCGCGAGCTGGGCCGGGTCGAACTGGACCCCTTCGGCCCCGTCGCGGCGGGTGGGCAACAGCGGGTGCTCGGCGTCCTCGATGTTGTAGGCGAGACGGCCGGCGGCGGGGTCGAACCAGGCGTTGCCGATCATGCCGTGCACCGCCGGCGTCGCGCCGGTGGCCAAGGTCGTATGGCCGACGATGGTCTCGGTGTTGGCGTGCCCGTAGTGGGCGTTGGCATAGACGACCCCGCCAGACAGCAGGCGCTCGAAACCGCCCTCGCCGAAGCTCGCCCGGTAGCGCTCCAGCAGGTCGGCGCGCAGGCCATCGACGGTGATCTGCAAGACCAGGCGCACACCGCCCTCCTTTGGCGGGTCGCCCGCCGCCCGGAGGTCGGGCGCCAACCCTATCGCGGCGGCGATTACCAGTACGGTCGCGACACCGGGTGCAGATCTCCTCTTCATCGCCGGTCTCGTCCCGGCCTAGCGGCCGACGCTCCAGCTGCTATCGAGGTTCTCCCACTCGGGGACCTGCATGATCGCCTCACGCGGGTCGAAGGGGATGTCCTTGTCCGGGGCGATGCGCGGCTCCGAGGCCGCCTTCACCTCTGGACGTGCGTCGGCGACGTTCTTGAAGGGGAAGTCGCGCGCTTGCCCTTTGTCCGGGTACACCTCCTTCATCATCAGGTGGCGGACTTTCATGATGTTGAACATCCCCTTGGCGGGGAAACCGGGCAACATCTGTCCGGAGACCTCGCGGGGGTCGTTGTACAGATCGTAGAACTCGGGTCCGGAGAGGCCCTTCTTCGCATCGGCCCAACGCTTCTTGAAGCGACCCTTGACGGTCGCGGCGAGCTCGTCGCCGGTGTAGACGAACACGTAGTCGCGCCGGCTGTGGGTGTCGCCTTCGAGGAGGAGCGCGGTCTGGTCGATGCCGTCGACGATCCGGTCGGTGGGGATGTACTCCTTGGCACCCGCCAGGTTGGCGAAGGTCGTGTAGAGGTCGGTCTCGTGGACGATGTCACCGATGATCGATCTCTCCTCGATCACGCCTGGCCAGCGCGCCAGGCAGGGGACGCGAAGCGCCCCTTCCCAGTAGTCCCCTTTCCCTCCACGGTAGATGTGTTCGACCATCCCTGGAGGGCCGTCGTGGGTCATCGGCCCGTTGTCGGCCATCAGGATGACGAGGGTGTTGTCGTCGACACCGGCCTTCTCGAGCTCGGCCATCAGCTCGCCGACCATCTCGTCGATGCGCACCAGCCCCTCCTGGAGGACGCCGTAGGAAAGCGTCTTCGGTTTGTCCTCAGGGGCGATGTTGAGGAACGAGTTGATCTGCGGCCACCAGGCGATGTAGAACGGTTTCTCCGCGGCGGCGTTCTTTTTCATGAAGGCGACCGTCCGGTCGAAAAACTCGCGCTCGAGCCGGTAGTAGTCCTTCTCGTCGGGCGGCGTCCCGAACTCTTTGACCGGGCCGCCCTTCTTCCCTTCGAGGGCCCAGATGAACCCCCGCGGCCGCCAACCCTTGTCCATGTCGTACGGGTCCTCCGGGAACATCTCGGGGTACATGACCGTTGGCATCAGCGGCCCGCGCTGGCCGCGGGCGACGTAGAGGCTGGGGACCTGGTTGTAGGGCGTCCAGAGGGCGTCGTCGAAGCCCTGGTTGTTCATGTAGCTCTGCTCGACGTCCCCCTGGTGGGCCTTGCCGTAGAACGCGGTCGCGTAGCCCACCTCGGAGAGCACCTCGGCGATGGTCACCTCCTCGGCGGCGAGGCCGCCGTACTCGTAGGGGAAGCCCACGTTGTACATCCCGTTGCGCACGGCGTGCCGGCCCGTCAGGCAGGCGGCCCGGCTCGGGGTGCACGAGGGCTCGGTGTACATCCGCGTGAAGTAGGCGCCCTGTGTAGCGAACTGGTTCATATGCGGGGTCTCGAACCCCCGGTTCTTCTGCAGGTGCGGGATGCCGATCTCCCCGACCGGGGTGTCGTCCCACATCACGTGGATGATGTTCGGCTTGGAGCCGTGTTTTTTCTCCAGGGCGGCGAGCTTCTCCTGGATCGCCTTGTCCTGCTCCGCCCACTTCTCGCCGTGCTGCGCCTCGAGGACGTAGTACTCGGCGTCGTGGATGATCTCTTTGGCCAAAACGGCGCCCCCCGAGAGGACGACGCCGGCACAGGCGGCGAGGGTACTCAATGGTGGTTTCATGTCGGGTCTTTCTTTCGTTTGTGTTCGGATTAAACAGGGGGAGCCCGCCCTATCGCCCGAAGGGCGACTTGATCACCGGCGCCACGCGGAACAGGAACTTCCACTCGTTGCCCACGTCGTCGGGCGCGATGGCGCTGTAGTGCGCCTCGAGGCGGAACTTCACCGGCGCGCCCCCGATGCGGGCCGTCTTGGACAGCCCTAGGCCGACCGGCACGGTGAAGCGGTTGTCGTCCTCCTCGGTCCAGTCGATGCTGATCGTCGGCCCGAAGCCGATCGACCAGGCGTTCGGCAGCGCGTGGCGGACGATATACTTGATGTCGGTCTGGCTGGTGTGCGGGCGGTCGCCGTCGCCGGCATACGACCACCAGTGCTCGGCCAGCACGCCGAGCGTCCAGGGTTTCTTGAAGTTGAACAGCATCAGCGCCGGCCCGGCCTGCCACTTGCCGGCGCCGAGGAGATCGTCGCTGGCGGTGGGGAACTTGAAGGTGCCCCCCAGCCCCCAGACCAACCCCTGGCTGCGGTCGGGCCCGTACAGGCTCAGCATCTGGATGTCGCCGAAACCCGTCTCGTGCCGCTCGACCTCGCCGCCCGCGTCGAACACCGGGTTGGTCACGACCGGGAACACCGGGCGCGAGATGAAAGTGTAGCCGTCGCCCACCGGGACCGGCAGGCCGGGTTGGAAGAAGAGGGTGTTCGCCTCCGCCCGGCCATCGACCTCGTCGCCGCCCAACAGCAAGAAGGAGTTCTCGAAGGTCAGCGACCAGAGGCTGGTGAGCGGGTTCTCCAGCTGGGCGTTCACCTCCTCCAGCG
The DNA here is from genome assembly GCA_028280355.1 of Verrucomicrobiales bacterium. GTDB lineage: Bacteria > Verrucomicrobiota > Verrucomicrobiia > Verrucomicrobiales > DEV007 > JANQMB01. The sequence goes on along the minus strand of JANQMB010000061.1, from coordinate 16,936 downwards.
ACATCTCCCCGGCCGCCCCCCCGTCGCGGTCAAACTGCATGCCCCCGACCTCCTCCGCCGGGGCGGGAAACGGCAGGGCCACGGCACCCGCGGCGAGGGCGAGAAGCGTTCTGGATCCTTTCATGTTCATGGGTGCCCGCCGCGGCGGCTCCCCCGACCCGAGCTAGTAACCCGCGTCGCGGACACCGACCAGGGAGCGGGTCATCTCCTCGGCCCAGTTGTCGAAGATCTTGCGCACCTGCCCCCAGCGCGAGGCGGAGTTGGCGATCTGCTTCTTGCCGAAACGGCGGTCGACCCCGGCGGCGAGCTGGCGCCCGGTCTCGGTGTCGACGAACTCCGCCTCGAGGGTGGCCGACCCGGCGAAGGTCTGCGTGCCGGTCGCCAGCCGCTGCCCCTCGGAGAGCAGGCGCGCGGCGGGGACGACGGTGGTCGAGGTGTTCAGCAGCGGGTTGGTCGCTTCGACGTCGGAGATTGCCAGGCGCAGCCGCATCACCCCCGGGCCGGGCTCGCTGGCGATCGGGTAGGCGCCGCTCATGCTGCGCACGAAGCTCGAGCGCAGCACGTTGCCCAGCATCTGCCGCTCCGCCGGGTCGAGCTCCGCCGCCCGCTCGCCGCGCAGCGACACCGGGTCGATGATCAGGCCGGTGTAGCCCCTGAAGTTCGCATTTGGGGCGATGTAGACCAGGTCGGCGTACAGCCCCGAATCCTCGCGGAGCTGGGAGTAGTCCTTGAGGAAGCCGCTCTCGCCGACATCCGAACTCTTGCAGGAGACGAAGACGAAGGTCGCGGCGGCCAACAGGTAGATTCTGCTTTTCATCGTTTTGCTTCTCCGAACTCTGTGGCGGGCGGGGGCGATCACTCCTCCCCCCTCCCGAAGATCCGGCGGATCGGGCCACGCTGTCTGGTGCCGGAGGCGGTGGCGGGCTCGGCCGCCGCATCGGTCGCACCTTCGGCAACCCTCGCCGTGGCGGCGGGGGTCTGCGGCGCGGGCTTGCCGGGGTTCGCGGCGGCCGCGTTCTGCTTTGCCCCCGCCTGGGCCTTGGCGGCTTCGAGCAGGATCTTGTTCTTGACCAGGAAAGCCTGCACGGCGGCCTTGCTCTCGGGGCGCAAGTTCTCGATGCCGTCATAGGGGATGCCCTTGTCGTTGTCGGTATCGGGATACCTCTTCTTCGCCACCATGTGGCGCTGGATGATGCGCACGAACTCCGCGCCGCCCCAGGCGCCGATCTCGGTCGAGACCGGATACTCCTCGCGGGTGTCGCGCTGCAGGTCGTAGAACTTCGCCCCGATCGGGTTCTCCCCGGGTCCGGGCACCTTGATCTTGAGGTGCTCCTTGACCACGGCCTCCATCTTTTTGCCGGAGTAGATGAACACGGTGTCGCGGCGGCCTTTCGTCTCGCCTTCCAGCAGGAGGGCAGACTGGTCGACGCCGTCGATCAGGCGGTCCGTGGGGATCTTGTCGGCGGCCCCCGCGAGCACGGAGAGGGTGGTGAAAAGGTCGGCCACGTGGACGATATCGTTCACGATCGAGTCCGCCTCGACCATGCCGGGCCAGCGGACGAAGGCGTCGACGCGCACGCCGCCCTCCGTCGTGTCGGCTTTGCCGCCGCGGAAGATCATCGGCGTGTATCCGCTCTGCGGCGAGTATTTGGTGAAGTGGCCGTTGTCCCCCATGAGGACGACGACCGTGTTGTCGGCCACCCCGAGCTTGTCCATCTCGGCGAGGATGTCGCCGATCCAACCGTCGAGCTGCTTCATCTTCTCCACGTAGTTGCCGCCGTTGGGGGTGGTGTAGGTCTCGGTGGTGTGGCGCGGCGCGGTGAGCGGGATGAGCGGCCAGTATTGGAGGAAGAAGGGCTCCTCCTCCCCCGCCAGCTTGCGCAGGTGCTCGAGGGTCTGATCCTGGTAGCGCTGGTTCATCTCATCGTATTTCTGCTCGGTCCAGCGCTCGCCTGGCTTCATGTGGACCTCGCGCACCGCGCCACCTTTGGTGGCTTCACAGCCCACCACCATCGCGGCGGGGTCCGGGCGGAACCATCGGTCCTTGGTGAACTTCTCATCGTACTGACCTTCGCCGATGGAGATCGCGACGCCCTCCTTGGAGGCGCTGTCGTTGAAGACGGTCAGCTGCCCCTGCTGGTGGATCGGGAAGGCGGCGTAGTCGAAGCCCTGGTTGTGCGGCCAGGCCTGCTTGATGTCCCCCATGTGCCACTTGCCGATGTGGACGGTGTTGTAGCCCGACTCCGAGAGGACCTCGGCCAGCGTCTTCTCCGCAGCGGGGAGACCGAAGCCGGCGATGTCGACCGCGGTGTCGCCCATGTTGTAACGGTGCGGTTGGCGGCCTGTCATGAAGGCGCAGCGGGTCGGCGTGCAGGACGGCTCGGTGTACATCCGGTTGAGGCGCATCCCCTGGTCCGCGAGCTTGTTCACCGCGGGGGTCTGGTAGCCACGCAGGCCATTGAGCTCCGGGATGCCCATGTCGCCGTACCCCATGTCATCGATGAGGATGTAGAGGATGTTCGGCGACTTGCCGCCGTTCTTCTTCTTGAAGGCGTCGAGTTTGGTCTGGACGGCGGCGTCATCTTTCGCCCATTGCTCTGCGTGCTGCGCCTTGAGCACGTAGTGGTCGGCGTCGTGGATGAGGTCGGCGGCGGCGGGCGAGCCGAGGACGACAGCGAGCACCGCTGCGGCCCCGGGGCGGATGGGTTTCATGGGTTTCATCTTTCTCGGTTTCGATGGTTCAGGTTGGACGGGGACATGGCTGGGGCGCGCGGGACAGAGCGGCGACCCCGACCCAGGCTATTTTTTCTTCGGGTGCCAGGACATGAAGGTCTCGACGGTCTCTTTGCTCTCCGGGCGGAGGTTGGAAATGCCGCCGTAGGGGGCGCCCTTACCCAGTTCCGCGTGGGGGTACTTCATGATGGTCATCTGGTGCCGCTTGGCCATGTCCTGGAAGCTCGCGCCCGACCAGAGCGCCATGCCGACGTGCGAGTTCTCCTCGCGCGGGTCGCGGTAGAGGTTGAAGACCGGCGCGGCCGCACCGGGGACGCCAGGCGCCGGCATGTGCATCTTGAACTCCTGCTTGACGATCGAGCGCAGGATCTCGTTCTCGTAGATGTAGACGTAGTCCCGGCGACCGTGGTGCTCGCCCTTCAACAGCAGGGCGGTCTGGTCGATGCCATCGATGACCCGGTCGGTGGGGATGTGCTCGGTGGCACCCGCCACCCGCGCGAAGGTGGTGTAGAGGTCCGAGACATGCACGATGTCGCCGGCCATGGTACCGCCCTCCACAGCCGCCGGCCAGCGGACGAAAGCATCGACCCGCACACCGCCCTCTAGGTGGTTGGTCTTGCCGCCGCGGTAGATCAGCTGGTTGAGGCCGGAGGGGCCCTCGTAGTGGTACATCAACCCGTTGTCGGCCATGAATACGACCAGGGTGTTCTCGGCGATGCCGAGCTTGTCGACCCCGTCCAGGATCTCGCCGAACCAGGTGTCGATCTGCTGCAGCTTGTCGGCGTGGAAGCCGCCGTTGGCGGACTGGGCCTTGCCATCGCTGACAAAGTTGAGCGGGTAGAGCGGCCAGTACTGCAAGAAGAAGGGCTCGTCCTTCTTCGCCAGCTCGCCCAGCTGCTCCAGGGCCTGGCGCTGGTAGCGCTTGTTCATCTCGACGTAGTGCGCCTGGCTCCAGACCTCGCCTGGCTCCAGATCGACCTCTACTGCCTGCTCGCCCTTCCTCGCCTCGACGCCGGTCACCAGCCCGTTGGGCTTGAACTTCTTGTCGAGCTCGAACTCGTTCGACTGGGTACCGCGGTAGAAACCGAACATGTTGTGTGCCAGCGCGGCCTCCTTGGTCATCAGCGAGAGCTGCACCTGTTGATGCAGCGGGAAGGCGGCGAAGTCGAAGCCCTGGTTGTGCGGGTAGCTCTCCTCGATGTCGCCCTGGTGCCACTTGCCGACGTGGGCGGTGTTGTAGCCGGCGCCCTTCAAGACCTCGGCGATGGTGACCTCCTCCGCCTGGAGCCCCTCGCCGACGAGCGCCACCTTGACCTCCTTGATACCGATGCGCACCGGGTGGCGCCCGGTCAGCATGGCGGCGCGGGTCGGCGTGCAGGACGGCTCGGTGTACATCCGCATCAGCGACAGGCTCTCCTCCGCGAAGTCGTTGATGCGCGGCGTCTTGATGCCCATCACGTAGTTCATCGCCGGGTTGCCCATCTGCCCGAAGCTGACGTCGTCGATCAGGACGTAGAGGATGTTCGGCGGCTTGCCGCCGTTCTCCCCGCGGACCTCGACGAGCTTCGCATCGATCTCCTTGTCCTCTGCCGCCCAGCGCTCGCCGTGCTGGCGCTTGAGGAACTCGTACTCGCCATCGTGCACGATGTCTGCCGCCCGGGCGGATGTGAGGATGACGGAAGCGGTCGCAACAGCGCCGCAGATGAATATTGTAGATTTCATATCTCAGTCGGGTCGCCTAGTTCAATGCACCGGGAAGGAGGCCACAGCCCTCTCCGGGTAGGGGAACGCGGAACGAGAGCCATCGGATTCCCCGCGGAGACCCCGCGCCCACCCCCGCGGCTTACCCCCTCGCCCAGCACCGCATCCCGGACGAAGAAACTATTAGGTATTCTCAATTTCCCCCCCAATTAAATCATTGTTTATATTCCTATTGATATCAGAATCCCCATGGTGGACGAAGCGGATTATTGCGGAGGAACGCCACTATCAGCATCAAAAACTGGCAATATGTCAGAACAGAAACAACAACCCACGACCGCCTATGTCGCCTCCGGCCAGTTCGGGGACTTCGACGCCTTCGCGGAATCGGTACGCGACTGGAACCTGGACTTCCGCCAGCTCGACCGCGGCCGCTTCGAGGCGGACCTCACCTACGTCGTGACGCCGGAGGCGATCCTGGGAGAGTGCAAACTGAGCCGCAAGGTGGAGCAATGTGGCGCACCGCCCCATGGCTTCCGAACCTTCGCCATCCCTGCGGACGGCGGGCTCGACCTGAACTGGCGCGGCAGGCAGGTCGACTCCGGCAACCTGATGGTCTTCCCACGCGGGGGGGATCTCGACGGCGTCTCGAGGCCGGGTTTCCACATCTTCGCGTTCTCTGTCTCCGAGACGGTGTTGGCCGAGGCGGCGGCGCGGCGCGGGCTCCATTCGGCGGGCGAGCTCCTCCCGGCCGACGACATGGTGGCCTGGACCCCGGGTGAAGCGTTCAGGCTGCGCGAGCTGGCGGCGAGGCTCTCCCGCTCCGCCGTCGCCGACCCCGGCCTGCTCGACAGGCGCCCCTTCCGGGAGAGTCTCGCCGGCGAGCTGGTCGACGGTGTGCTCGACGCGCTCACCGCGGCGGACGACACCGCAGGGCGCCCGATGGCGCGGGCGCGGACGGGCGCCCTGAAGAAGGCCCTCGAGATCATCGCCGACCGGGCCGACGAGCCGGTGACCGTGGCGGAGGTCGAACGGCTGAGCGGCGCTAGCGGCCGGACCCTGCGCTACGCCTTCGAGGAGGCCTACGGCATGTCGCCGAAACAGTACTTGCAGGCGTACCGGCTCGACCGCGTCCACCGCCAGCTACGGCAGGCTCCCGCCGCTGCAGCGACAGTCTCCGACGCCGCCAACGACTGGGGCTTCTGGCATATGGGGCAGTTCGCCCGTGACTACCGGCAGATGTTCGGCGAACTCCCCAGCGAGACCTTGGCACGATCCGCCTAGAGCGGGGGGGGGGGGGGGGGGGCGCCCCCCGGGCCGCCGGATCTCCGGGCGGATCTGCGATTATCAATTTTCGGCAACTATTTCGGATTGATTAACAGTTGTTCATCACTACCATACGCCCATGAGGGATCGATCTGGGGTGTCGTTAAGACATGTTCTTTTCGCTGTTTTTGCTGGCTCACTGACCGCCGCACCCCTGGCTGAGGGGCAAGACTACGACGCGGGCGACCTCGCCAAGCAGACCCAGAACCCGGTCAGCGACCTGATCAGCTTGCCGCTGCAGAACAACTTCCTTTTCGGGGAAGACGGCGGCGACCTGATATGGAACCTGAACATCCAGCCCGTGATCCCGTTCTCCCTGAACGACGACTGGAACCTGATCACCCGCACCATCGCACCGCTGTTCGCCCTCGAGAAGTCGGTGCCCGGCTTCGACAGCTTCGGCTTGGGCGATATCAACACCTCGCTGTTCCTGTCCCCGAAAAACGATAGTCCCTTCATCTGGGGCGTCGGCCCGATCTTCTCGTTCCCCACCGCCACCGACGACATTTTCGGCACGGGGAAGTGGAGCGCCGGCCCGACCTTCGTCGGCCTCGTGATGAAAGGCAACTGGGTCGCGGGTGGCCTGGTCAACAACCTTTGGTCCTACGCGGGCGACGGCGACCGCGACCACGTCAACGCGATGCTCATCCAACCCTTCATCAACTACAATTTCGAGGGCGGCTGGTACGCCTCCTTCTCCCCCATCATGACGGCCGACTGGACTGCCGGCAGCGACGACCGCTGGACGGTCCCGCTCGGCGGCGGGGTCGGCAGGGTGTTCAACATCGGCAGGCAGCCTGTCAACACCAGCCTGCAGGCCTACTACAACGTCGAACGCCCCGAGGGCGGCGCCGAGTGGTCGGCCCGCTTCCAGGTGCAGCTCCTGTTCCCGAAGTAGAACCAGAGACAGAACCGATATATCCGACCGACCGATGCAACGCACTATCGCCATCTCCGTCGCCGCCCTCGTGGGCGGGGGAACCATCGCCACCCAGGCGGGCGAGCCACCCGCCGACCCCCTATCGCCCAAATCGGTGATCCTCGAAGAGCCGCCGGCGAGGGACGGCTGGGCAGCGGAGCTCGGGCTGACCTTCTGGACGGTCAACCTGGACGGCCTGGTCGGCGCCGGCGGCTTCGTCGCCCCGGTCGACGTCTCGTTCGGGGACATCCTCGACAGCCTCGATTTCGCCATCATGGGCACCGCCGACATCCGCAAGCGCGACAGCCGCTTCGGTTTCCTGTTCGAGGGCAGCTACCTGAAGCTCGGCCCCGACATCGCCGACGTGCCGTTGCCGTTCTTCAGCATCGACCACATCCAGATCGAGCAGGTGATGGCCAGCGCGGCGGTCTACTACCGGCTCGCCGAGTGGGACCGCGGCTACCTCGACGCCTTCGCCGGCGCCCGCTACATGTACTTGAGCACCGACCTGGAGTTCTCCGCCAACAGCTCCGCCATCGCCTCGCGCAGCCGTTCGATCAGCTCCGCCGTGACGGACGAGCTCACCAGCCGCGCCGCCGCGGCGGTGGCGCGGGCGAGGCCGATCGTCATCTCCGAGCTCCAGAGCGCGGCCCGGAGGAGGATCGTCGCGGGCGTCATCGACGGCTCGATCGACCCCGGCAAGATCAACCCGGCCACCATCGCCCTCGCCAGGGCGATCGCCGCCGAGCAGGCCGCCGCGGTCGGTAGCGCGGCCCGCAAGAAGGCCTCGAAGGCGGTGGCCCGGCTGGAGCGCAAGCTCGCCCGCGAGCTGGAGAAGAAGATCACCGACGCGATCCCCGACTCCGCCGGGGGCAGCGCCGACTGGGTCGACCCCTTCGTCGGCATGCGGGTGAGGCATTTCATCACCGACCGGGTCTACCTCGCGGCCCTCGCCGACGTCGGGGGCTTCGGCGCCGGGTCCGAGCTGACATGGAACGCCGGCGGGGGTGTCGGCGTCGAGGTGGGCGAGAACTTCGCCCTCGAGTTTTTCTATCGCTACATGTCGGTCGACTACGACGACGACATCCTGTTCGACGTCGACATGAGCGGCCTCTTCCTCGGCGCCAAGATCAAACTCTAGACGCGGGTCGCCGCCGTGCGGGCCTCAGCCGAACTTCGTCCACAGCAGCAGGGCCAGGACGACCGACGCGAAGGCCATCCCCAGGGTCCACTCACGTGCGCCCCTCGCCCCGGCCTGTCCACAGCCCCGCCCGAAGACCAGGCTGAGGACGCTCAGCAGGAACACCGCGACGGGGATCGCCAGACAGCGGAACCCCCAATCGTCGTCCACCGACGGGAAACCGGTGCGCGAGGCGGCCAGGTAGACGTAGACACAGAAGGGGAAGCCGCCCACCGCCAGGATAGAGGCGGCCCAGAAGGCGATCCGGGCACAGATCATCGGCAGGGCTCCACCTCCCTCCTGTGGGACCGCGCCAAGCACACCCCCGTCGCCCGATAGGGGAACCCACCGGAGCCCCCTATCCCAGTGGGGTGCACTTCTCGACACTGCCCCCTTTCCATGCCCGATCCTGTGGGTTACAGGTCTCAGTGTCAATCCCCGTCAGCGGGATCTGACGCCAGTTGCAACTTTCTAAACACCAATTACTTGGGGCTGTAGCTCAGCGGTTAGAGCAGGGGACTCATAATCCCTTGGTCGCCGGTTCGAATCCGGCCGGCCCTACTACTATGCCCCGCAGGGGCACCCACCGGCCGGATGAGAACGAAGTTCGAATGCCGAGCCGCACGGGCGGTGAACAAAAATTCAGTCCACTCCGTTAATTCCCTCTCCATACTAGGCGTATTCATGGCATGAAGCGATTCCGTAGGCTCCTCATCTGGGTCGGGCTACCCCTGGTCACCATCCTGATCATCGCGGTGGTGCTGGTCGGGGCGATGGTGAGGTCGCTCCTCGACCCGGCCGCGATCGCCGCCCGCATCGAGGCCGAGAAAAACTGCCGGGTCGCCTTGGGTGGGGTCGACGCGAAGCTGCTCGGCGGCAAGATCATCCTGCACGACCTCGTGCTGATGCCGCGCGACGAGCACGCCGATGCGGGGACGCCGCTCGCCGAGCGCCCCGAACCGGTCTTCAACCAGACCGGGATCCGGGTGAAGCGGCTGGCGCTCGACGCGAAACTCACCGACCTGCTCGCCAGGCGGCTGACGGTCCGCGAACTCGCGCTCGACGAACTCCAGGTGAGCTACCTGATCGAACGGGACGGGTCGCCCTCGCTCGACCCGCTGTTCGACCCCCCGGAGACCGTGGGGGGCAAGCCCAACGAGCGCTATGAGGAGGAGAAGAAGCGCCGCGACCTGGCCAAGGCCCGGCGCAAGATGTCCCCCAACGACGAGTCCAGGCCCGAGATCGACACCTTCAACGTCGAGGAGCTACCGATCCCGGCGACGGTGGAGCGCCTGCGCATCAGCGACGCCACCGTGAATATCAAACGGCGCAAGGACAAGATGCGCTTCCAGCTCTCCGGGATCGACCTCGAGCTCGACGACCTCGACATCGACCCCGCCGACCTGGCCAACCACAACCGGGCGCACCTCGAGATGGAGTGCCGCCTCGACATCAAAGACCGGGACAGGACGACGACCTACGCCGACCTGGCGCTGCACGCGCGGGGCGACATCAAACCGTTCGACCCCTCCACCGGCTCCCTCAACCCCGACCTGATCACGGAGGTCACCCTGCGCGAGGGCTCGAAGGTCTTCTCCCTGCCGCTGATCGAGAAGCTCGCCTCGACCCTGGACAAACTGAAGAAGGCTGGGCTGGACGTCAGCGACCTCGAGGACATCCTGATCGTCAACAACGACGCCTCGACCCGGCTGGGCTGGCGCGACGGCGTCGTGCGCGCGGTCGACCCGCTGGCGGTGACCTTGAACGGCCACGAGCTGGTCATGGACCCGGGCGCCTGGCTGCACACCGGGAGCAACGAGCACGAGATCAACGGGGACCTCACGTTCTCGGACAAGACGTCCTCCAGCGCCTTGGGCAAGGCGAACGAGGTCCTCGTCGGCCTGGTCGGCGAGGAGCTGGCGGTCTCGGTGGGCGAGCTGCTGTTCTCGCCGGTGACGAAGGGCTCGCGCGTCTACGTGCCCTTCGTCTCGTCGGGCGACTTCAGCCGCCCGAAGGTCCGCCCGCGCGTCGAGCTCGTCGACCTGAGCGACGTGCTGAAGAGCAAGGCGAAGGACGACGCGCTCGACCTCCTGCAGGGGCTCATCCAGGACCGTCAGGGGGCCGGGCCGCCAGATGCCACCGGGCGCTAGCGGATCCCCTTCTCCATCTTGAAGTGCGGGATACCCACCTCGAGGAAACGCCCGCCGACCCGCGAGTAACCCAGCGACTCGTAGAAGCCGACCACCACCTCGCGGGCGTGCAGCACGACCCGCCGGAAACCCGCATCTCTGACCCGCTCCTCTGCCTCGGCGACCAGCGCCCCTCCGATCCCCCGCCCCTGCCTCGCCGCCGCCCCCGCGGCCTGCCGCATCCTCATCTCGTCCCCCCCCGCACCCGGCTGCAGCTGTAGGTAGGCGACCAGCCCACCGTGGCTGTCGAAGCCGGCCAGGTGCAGCTGGCGCACCTCGCCGCTCAGATCCTCGTCGGACAGAGACAGCCCGAGCGGCTTCCTCAGCAGCTCGTCGCGCAGCTGGAGCGCCGCCCGGTACTCCCGCGAGCCCACCTCGATCATGCGGAAGGCGATCGCCGGCTGGTCGTCCATACCCGTGGGGCCCTAGCCGGTCTCCGGCATGAAGGTCGGCATCGTCACGCCGCGCATCGGCGGGCAGCCGCCGCGCACCTGACAGAGGTGCAGCTCGCAGTTGCGCGCGCCCCACCCGTAGAGGGTGCGCACGAGATCACCACGATCGACCGGCACCAGGAACACCGGCGACCCGCCGCGGTGGCGGGCGTCGAGCTCGGCATACACCAGCGCCGCCGCGTCCTCCTCAGCCCGCATGGCCCCCGGCCCGAGCATGTGGCTGCCAGCATGGCGCACCGAACAGAGGAAACCGTCCAGCCCGCCGCCCTCCCCCTCGACGACCTGCGCCCCCCAGATCCCGGCGGCGTTGTCGATAAAGTAGGCGAAGTCCTTCTCGCGCCGGATGCCGCTGAGCTCGAACTCGAGCTCCGCCATCGCCGCCGCGTCCCCAGGGCGCGCGTCGCGCACCCGGTCCACCCCGCCCGGCGCCGCCTGCGCCAGCCCCCCCTCCGGGACGGCTATGGACATGTCCTGGAAGGCCGCCCGCGGCACGAACCCCCCGCGGGTGTAGAGCGAGAACGAGTCGAGGTTCATCGCGCTCGACACCAGCCGCAGGGGTTTGCCCTCGGCTTCGGCGACCGCGATCACCTCCGCGAGGATCCTCCCCGCGACCCCCTGGCCGAAGTAGTCGGGGTGGGCGTTCATGATCCCCAGCGAGACATGCGTATCGCGGGGGTGGTAGAAACACGAACCGGCGAGGCGGCCGCCACCCGTGTCCTCGGCGACGATACAACAGCCGGGGTCGAGCGCCTCGTACACCTCCGGGAACAGCCGGCAGACCTCGGCACCGCCGGCGAACACCTCGTGCCCGAACTTCTCCCGGTACCAGGCGTTGGTGGAGTCGTAGATCAACTCCGCCACCGCGTCCCACTGCTCGGGGCGGAGCCGCCGGAGTTGGATCCCCCCATCAGCCATCGGTCTGTGGCAGCGCACCCCGCTCCCGCCGGGCGATCCACGCCCCCCCGATGGCGGCGATCAGGGGATCTCGGATACACCCGTCCATGTTATCGACCCTCACCCCACGATCATCCCCGCAAGCCGACCTGACTCAAGAACAAATCGACCCCGCCGGCACCCCTCCTGTGGGCTCCATCAGTCGTTTATCCACACCCTCCCATCCCCGGACCAGTAGACGATCGCGAACCCGGGGGAGAGGGGGCGGTCCCAGAACAATGTGAAGTGCGCGGCGCCCCGCGCGGGACGGTAGTGGACGTTGTCCGCATCCAACAGCGGATCCCCGACCGCGGCGAGCGCCTCCCGGGACGGGGCGGAGCCCCCCTCCCCCGGATGCTCCTCCACCAGTTGGGCAAGCCGGTCGCGCTGCCGGCGGAAAACATGCTCCTCGACCTGGAACGCCCCCTCCACCACCAACAGCGCGAGCAGGCCGAGCGCCACCACCGCCAACCTCTGGCGGCGCCTCTGGATCTGCCATGAGAGATACACCACGCCCGCCGCCACGCCTGCGAGCATGAGGTAGTCCGCCAACCCCCACCCGTCGGCGACGGGCGGCCACTCCGGCGGCGCGCCCGGGTCGACGGCAGCCTGTTCGCCACCGACGCCGAGAAAGTTGCCGAGGAAGAACAGGCCGACCACGACCCCGAACGGCACGGCCCCGTGCAGCCAGTTCCTGCGCCATACGATCGCCGGCCAGATGGCGGCCGTGAAGGCGAGCACGACGACCCATATGACCGCGCGGCGGGGGAACAGCTCCAGGCCATAGCCCCATGCGCGGATCCCCCAGAGCAACCACGCGGCGTACACCATCAGACCGGCGCCCAGCAGATAGCGAACCGCCCGCACCCCCCCGTGGCTCAACGGCGGTACGCTCTTCGAGATCTGGGCCGCCATCTCCTCCGGGTCGGCCAGGTCACGCAGCACCTCCTCCACCGCCTCCGCCTCACCCATCCCCTGCCGGCAGCGGCTGGCGACCGCCGCCACGAGGTCGCCCCGGACCTCGTCGACGACCCTCCGCGCATGCACCTGGGGGAGGTCTAGCGCCCCTTCGAGGCGGCCGATGTACTCCTCTGTCTGTTCGAGGACGCTATCCCTTCTCATCACAACATTCTTTTAAGATTGAACTCACCGCCGCCGTAAAACGCACCCACTCCCCGGCACGGTCGCGCTGCACCGATTGCCCCTCGCCCGTCAAGGAGTACACCTTGCGCTTCTTCCCCGCCGGCGGCCGCTCCCACCTGGCGCGGACCCAGCCCTCCCGCTCGAGGCGGTAGAGCAGCGGATACAAAGTCCCCTGCTTGAACTTGAACTGGCCGTTCCCGCGGTCGGTCAAGGTCGTCAGGATCTCATACCCATACATCGGGCGCTCCGACAACAACGTCAGCACCACCAGGTCGGCGGCGCTGCGCATCAGCTCGGTCGAAAACGCAGAGTGTCCCATGTGTCACATACTATGTATTACATAGTATGTGGTGCAAGTTTTAATTCAAACGACGATACAACTCGTTCATATCCAACAAAAAATGCCGATCGTGTCTACGCCACTTGTGGGCAGTGGGTCGTCGATATTCCCCTCCCCCGATTTGACCGCTCGGGGCGGAACACGATAAGATACCGGCATGAAAACGGTGATCGTGGCGCTGCTTGGCGCTCTCGCCGGCGCTGGGGTGGTGGCCGGCTTCTATCAGCTCTACCCACCGGGCGCGGCCGAGGCCGAAACGTTGAGACAGGAGCTGGCGGACGCCCGCTTCGATCGCGACACCTCGCTCGCCGCCGAGGCCCGCTTGCGCGAACGGTTGGCGGAGTTGCGCAACGAGAACGCCGCGCTGGCCGTCGCACCCCCCGTGCCCCCCCCGGAGCCCGTCGCCGACGCCGAGGGGGACGAGGGGGAGGAGAGCCCGATGGCCGAGATCATGAAGACCTTCGGCAAGGCGCAGTCCGACCTCGCGTTCAGGACGCTGGTGGAGCGCATGGCCCTGGGGGGGGAGCAGCTCGAGGAGTTCAAGTCGGTCTTCGACGCCATGCGCAAAAAGCGGCAAGAGGCCTATGCGACCATGTTCAACAAGGGCGCCACGCTCGAGCATTTCGCCATCATCGACGGGGCGATGCCGGACGTCGACGCCTGGGTCGCCGCCAACCTCGACGAGGCGGCGCAGGAGGAGTACGCCGCCTACCGGAGCGAACAGGAGCAGAACCGGATCGACAGGAAGGCGAACGAGGAGCTGATGTGGCTCGGGACGATCGCCAACCTCGACGCTGAGCAGAAGGACGCCGCCTTCGAGGTCTTCGCCTCCCACGTCGCCGGCGAGCCGCCGGAGGCCCTGCTCGAAATGTCCGGCCCCGACGAGTTCAGCACCTACCTCGACGACGTCATGGGGTCGCGGGTGGAGGCCCTGACGCCCATCCTCGACGAGGCGCAGATGGAGATCTACCAGCAACAGGCACAGGCCTGGCGCAAGATGGCCGAGGGGATGCTCGGCGAGGCGGCCGCCGGGGACTGAGGCCGGGCAATCGGGGAGGAGGGGCGGCATCTTGCCGCCCTTGTCGGGGCGCGTCGATCGGGCGGCAAGATGCCGCCCCTCCAGTCGCTATCCTCAGTTTCGGGGCGAAGCGCCGCGCCCCCCGGGAAGGGTTCGACCCGTTCCTAGACACGCCCTAGCTCTGCCGGGGTGGCTGCGCCTGCCGCAGTTGCCTGATCATCCTCCCGCGGAGGTCCGGGTCGTTGATCCGCTCCGCCCACGCAAGCGCCTCCTGGCGGTCGTCGCGCGCCGCCTGGCGGGCGTAGTCCTGGATCGCCGCAACGTAGTACATGATCGCCTCGTCGTAGATGGAGTCGAGCGGCTGCGCCGCCAGCCACTCTCCGGAGCGCTCGAAGTCCTTGTTGGTCAGTCGCCTGAACAGCTCGCCGACCGCCTCCGTTCGCCCCTCGACAGACGGTAGCCGGACCAACCAGTCGAGTTGCTCGTCGACCATCCCGCCGGTTCCCCTCGCGGCGCTTTTCAGCCCGTCGGCGGTGAGGTAGGGCTGGCCGGCGTTCTCGGTGATCCAGTCGATCGCGGCGTCCGGATCCTCGGCGGCGATCCGGCTGAGGGTGATGTCAACGGCACGCCTTTTGTAATCTAACAAATTATCGCCACTATTTCCGTGGTCGATACCCGCCACCCACTCGGCCAGGCCATCGGCGCCGCGCCGCTCGGCGATCGCTCTCGCCAGCCATTCGATCTGCTGCACCCGCGCTTGGGTTCCCTCGTTCTGCTCCGAATAGGCGATCGCCCCGTCGAGGTCGCTGCGCAGTATCTCGCGCATCACGCTGCGGTGCAGCCACTGCCGGATATCCAGGTTCTCGACGCCGGCGACGAAGGCCTTCGCCGCCTCCGGATCCGAGGCGGCCCAGCCGGAGATGGCAGAGTGGCTCCCGCTGAGGCCGAGCCGCGCGGAGCCGAGGCCGGAGGCATAGGCGTAGGCGTCCGCCCCGGCCATCCGGCCCCAGGCGTAGAGGAAGTCGTGGAAATACCGGTCGCTCTCCTCGTCGCGCGGCCCGTCCTCGAACGCCGCCAGCACCCCGGCGACGTTCGACGGGTCCAGGTTGATGAGGATATCGGTGATACGCGCCTTGCACCGGAGGGGGTCCGGGTCGCCGAAGGCCACCGTCAGGGCGCGGCCGGCGCCACCCGCCCCAACATCCCCGCCCCCCCTGTCAGCCGATGCCGGGCGGAGCGCAGACAGCGGTGCCCTCGACCCCTCCCCGGCCCCGGCAGAGGTATCGCCGCGGGCGTGCCCGGTGCCCCCAGTCCGGGCGCCACCGCCCCTCCCGAAGAAAAATGCCGCCACACAGACGGACGCCCAGACCAGGTTGCGGCCAACAGTTGCTTTGCGGTTCATCGGAGCAGATAGCTTCGACGTTTCCACCGCATCTTTCAACGAGCAACACCGGATCGACAGCAAGGCGGACGAGGAGCCCATGTGGATCAGAGTGGTCGCTGCGGGCTGAGATCGGGCAGCCGGGGAGAAGGGACATCTTGCCACCCGATCGACGCGCCCCCAGCAGGGCGGCAAGATGCCGCCCCTCCAGTCGCTGTTCCAGTTTCAGGACAAAACCCCGCCGACCCCCGGGGGAGTGCCCGGCCTGTTCTAAGCAACGCCCTAGCTCTGCCGGGGCGGCTGCGCCTGCTGTCGCTCCTGCAGTTGCTGCAGCTGCCTGATCGTCCTCGCGCGGAGGTCGGGGTCGTTGATCCGCTCCGCCCAGGCCAGCGCCGCCTGGCTGTCGTCGCGGGCCGCCTGGCGGGCGTAGTCCTGGATCGCCTCGTCGTAGGTCGGGCCGAGCGGCTGCGCCGCCAGCCACTCGCCGGCGGCGGCGAAATCCTCGCGGATGAAGTCCTCGAAACGCTCGCCGATCGCATGCGTCTGCCCCTCGACGGACGGCAGCCCCGCCAGCCAGTCGAGCTCTTCGTCGATCCCCCCGGCAGCCCGGCGCGCCGCGCGCTCCAGCCCGTCGGCGGTGAGGTAGGGCTGGCCGGCGTTCTCGGTGATCCAGTCGACCGCGGCGTCGGGGTCCTCGGCTGCGAGCCTGTCGAGGGTGATGCCGACGGCATACGACTTGTAGGATAACAAATCGTTGCCGTCCTTCGCATGGTCGATCCCGGCGACCCATTCGGTCAGGCCGCCGACGCCGCGCCGGTCGGCGATGGCGCTCGCCAGCTGGTCGAGCTGCATCCCGCGCGCGCGGCTCCTCTCGTTCTGCTCCGAGTAGGCGATCGCCCCGTCGAGGTCGCTGCGCAGCATCTCGCGCATCACCCCGTAGTGCATCCACTGCCGCGTGTCCCGGTTCTCGACGCCGGCGACGAAAGCCTTCGCCGCCTCGGGGTCCGAGGCCGCCCAGCCGGAGACGGCGGAGACGCTCCCGAAGCGCCCGCGCCGCGCGGAGTCGGGGTCGGTCGCGTAGGCGGCGGCGTCGGCCCCTGCCATCCTGCCCCAGGCGTAGAGGAAGTCGTTGAAGTGCCTGTTGCTCTCCTCGTCGCGCGGCCCGTCCTCGAAGGCGGCCAGCACCCCGGCGACGTTCGACGGGTCCAGGTTGATGAGGATCTCGGCGACACGCGCCTTGCGGCGGATAGGGTCCGGGTCGCCGAGGGCCGCCGTCAGGGCCCGGCCGGCGCCACCCTGGGAACCTCCGGCGCCCCCCGCCCCAACATCTCCGCCCGCCCGGCCCGCCGATGCCGCTTGGAGCGCCGACAGCGGTGCCCCTCCCCCGCCTGTCGCCCCCGCCGGGGTGCCGCCCCGGGCCTGCCCGGCGTCACCGGGCCGGGCGCCACCGCCCCTCCCGAAGAGAAATGCCGCCACACAGACGGACGCCCAGACGAGATTGAGACCAATAATTGCTTTGCGGTTCATCGGAGTGGATAGCTTCGGCGTTTCCGCCATAGAATCAACGTCATCGCCCCTCTCAGATCCAACGCCGCCGGCACCGAAAACTGTCCATATTTCT
>JANQMB010000211.1 GCA_028280355.1 Verrucomicrobiales bacterium | reverse complement strand
CGGTTGAGGGTTGAACTGGGCGACTGGCTTCAGCCGGAATAGGGCTTGCAGCCCGCACCCCGAAGCCACCGCCTTGAGGCGGTGGAGCATTCACTTTCGGGCGAACGCCGAGGGCCTCCTACACCTGCTCGTGGCACGGCCTCGACTGCTGGCTGAGGTTGGAATAATCATGGCGGATTGAACTCGCGGCGGGGCAGGTGTTAGGAGTGCCGCCTTGTTGGCTTCTATTCGATCCAATCGATCGTCGATGTGGCAAGTTTCCAACCCTCCGAAGTCTTGTCATAGAGGGCATACCCACCTTGGTAGACGATTCTGAAGGAAACTAGGGCATGCCGATACTCGCGATCAAAGAGGATCTGCTCTACCTCAGGGTGCGAGATCAAATGCCATCCGTCACCCCAGTGCCTCGAATAGAAGCGCACCAATGTGTTCGCTGCCACAAGCTTCATTCGGGATTCTCCCCTTGCCTGTGCGGGGTTCATGATGTCCGGGGTGGTCGCCTCCGTCAAATCGCCTCCGAGAAATCCCTGTAACTCATCGGAAAGTTCTTTTGTGAGGGAAACGACGATCGTATCAGGGATGCTGACTGTAGGGCTGAAATTTGCAATTGTCTCTACATCCCAATCATCCTCTCTCCGATCTCGGGCACGATACGAATACCGGAGTTCGTCCATAGGCCATTTGTCATCCCGGCGCGTGGCTACTTCAAGGCTCCGTTGAACAATTAGATACTTCGCATCTGCGTAAAGCTCGGTATCCCATTCATGTCTTCCGTAGCGCCTTAACATCTTGGGGTTCCAGAAGTGTTGGAAAACTGCTAGAGCTTCTTCGTGAGCGCGGCCGGGCTCCTTGACTGGCGGCATGCTCCGTTGCCGGTCGACGGCTTTATTCAGGATCTTTCCGATTGTCGCAACGTCCTCCTGCCGTGGTTGGATGACCTCAAGAGCCGGAGCGTTATCGTCCTCCTTCTTGCACGAGATGAGGAGGATCGAAGCGGATAGTATGACGACGATTCCTCGCATAGGTTCTTTAGCCAACAGTTGAATCACTTACGCCGATTTGCCAGCAACTCTATATTCAACATTCTGTCGGCGACCCAACATTCTCGGTGGATCGCTTACGCCAAAATGGCAGCGCTCTCTAGTGAAAGGGTGACAATCCCCGAAATTGTTGAAATCCCTCGCCCCATTCTGGTTCGCGACCAGGAACCATCGTTGCGGGTATGTGCATCTTCTTACACGGGTCATCTCACGAGCCGTCTCCGCCGGGAATGGGCGGCGCGCAGAAACCTCGGGTTCTCGGCTCCTGTGCTGTACAGCGAAAAACCCTCCCAGATCGTCGCCGATCCAGGAGGGTTTTTTCGTTCCATCCCCACCAGGGGGGTGAAAGAGGGGGTGGGAGTTCGCCAGACTCTCTTCCCCATGCTGACATTTGGCGCTCGCGCCCCGGGTTTGGAGGCGGGCTGTCAACTCCCCGACGCTATTCTCCACGGCAAGCGGAGTTTACGGCCTCGTAGCAGGGCCGGCCAGGCGGTCATCCGCCGTGGCGATATCGAGTGAGACCTCTCAGCCCGGTCGTCACCAGGGTGGTTACCGGCCACCCCGATCGCCGGACCCGACATCAGCGCGTTTGCAAAGGGTGCGCGCCGCTGCCTTTCCCGCAGGGTCGGCCCCGCCGTCTCCGGCGGGCGTTTGCCCTGCGCCACGGGTCTAGTCTCTTAACTCTCAGGTCGCATTTGCTTTGCAGTCAGCCGAAGGCGCTGTTGCGCTCCGCCTGACTGGGAGGGTAGGGCTTTGCCAGGCCTCCCTTCCCCCACCGATGGCGCCCCTTTGCGCGTCCCCACCGCTGGGGACCTTCTGGTGGACACCGCCTCGATTGTTTGAAGAGAGGCATTCCACCGGGACTGTCTCGGTGCGCTGGCTCACGGTAGCGACCGCTGACCCCCTCGGGTCACCATGTCCTCCCGCCGGCTGAAACCAGCCATGCGGGATCTCACTTGGCCAGCGGCAGGTTTCACGACATCGGCTTGCCGATGTCACCGCCAGCCACCAGTTCTCCCAGTTCGCACTTCAGATGCCTGCGACGGCACCCGGGGAAAACGGTGAAATGTGCCTCCACTTCGAACACCGTTGCCACGGCGCTCTATTGTCGGTGAAGGGGCCGACCAGACCAGCTCTGGCCAACCTTTTTCCAAGTGACTTGGAGTTATCTCGGAGGACGCTTCGGGTGGCTGAGTCGCCGACCCTCACGAACCTCTCGTTCTTTCAAGGAACTGTTGAGATCATGCCCCATGCGCCTCCATAGGTCAATCAAAAATCTGCTCAAATCGTTGAAAATTAATGACTTGTGAATAACTGGATGAGACCTTTCCTATGTAGCTGCGCTTCAACGAGTTTCGGGAAACATAAGTTATGCACATTCGGTGAACGACAGTCGAGGAGGGGCGTCGGAGGCGGAATCCCGGGCTGTGGGGACGCCATCCACGCCGGGAAAACACGGGTTTTTCCGGCCGCCGCCCGGTTCGGGCTGCGGGTCGCAGGGAGCGGGATCAGCGATGCGGAGGGTCGCCGGCCGGCTCGACCGCGGTGTCCCTAACAACACGTTAGACCTAACCACGCCCGCCTCGGGAAGTGCCGTTGTCAGTCGTCCACCTGTCTCCGCAGCTCCGCCTCGAAGCCCTTGAGCTCGCCGCGCCGGGTCTCGTCGATCTGCGGATAGCTCATGTCGAAGGTGCGCATCTTGTCCCGTATCAACGCCGCCACGATCAGCCGCATGTTGCGTTTGTCGTCGGCCGGGACAACGCACCAGGGGCTGTCCGGGGTGGCGGTCTCCGAGATGGCCTGCTCGTAGGCGGACTGGTAGAGGTCCCAGAAGCCGCGCTCCTTCAGGTCGCCCTCGGAGAACTTCCAGTTCTTCGACGGCTCTTCGAGGCGGGACAAGAAACGCCGCGCCTGTTCCCGCTTTGACACGTTGAGGAAAAACTTGAGGACGTGGATGCCGTTGCGGTGGGCGTAACGCTCGATGCTGCGGATGTCCTCGTAGCGCCACTCCCAGACCTGATCGAGGTCGGAGATGTGTTCGGGGGGCAGGCGCTGAGAGCGGGTCAGGATCTCCGGGTGGACGCGGACGATCAGGACCTCTTCGTAGTAGGAGCGGTTGAAGATCCCGATCTTCCCCCGCGGGGGGAAGCGGACCTTCGTGCGCCACAGGAAGCCGTGGTCGAGCTCCGCCTCGCTGGGTTTCTTGAAGGCGTGTATCTCGACCCCATGCGGGTTCACCCCGCCGACGACCCGCCGGATGGTGCCGTCCTTGCCGGCGGCGTCCATGGCTTGGAATATGCACAGCAGCCCGTAGCGGTCGTGCGCATACATCATGTTCTGGAGGTCGTCGATCTCCCCGGTGATGTCCTCCAGCTTGCGCTTGTAGTCTTTCTTGTCGCTATAGAGCGGTCCGATCGAGGTCGGTTGATCGGCGAGCGTGAAGGGCTGCTCGCCGGTGTGGCGGAAGCGGGAGAGATCGGTGTCGAGATGCATCGGGACGGGAGGTTCGGCTCCAGCTATGGACTGGAGGTGCTTCCACGCCAGAGCGCAACTCCGGCGTGGGGGATCGCTGCCGCCGCCGCGGGTCCGGTCGCGGCGGCGGCGTGATAGGGTTTCGAGGGATCCCCCCCCGGCGCGGGCTAGCCCTCGGACTCTGACGGTCCTCCGGCGGTGGCCTTGTAGACGATGGCGCCCAGCGTGCCGCCGACGATGGGGGCCAGCCAGAACACCCAGACCTGGGCGATCCACGGGCCGCCGGCGAAGAGGGCGGTGGCGGTGCTGCGCGCCGGGTTCACGGAGGTGTTGGAGACGGGGATGCTGACGAGGTGGATCAGCGTCAGCCCCAGCCCGATGGCGATCGGCGCGAAGCCGGCCGGGGCCCTGCCGTCGGTCGCGCCCATGATGATGAGCAGGAACAGCGCGGTCATCAGGACCTCGGCCAGCAGCACCGAGGTCAGGTTGTATCCGCCGGGCGACTGCTCCCCGTAGCCGTTCGAGGCGAAGCCCGCCGATGCGTCGAAGCCCTCCGCGCCCGAGGCGATGAGGAACAGGAGCCCGGCGCCGGCGGCGCCGCCGAGCAGCTGGGCGATGATGTACGGGCCCACCTCCTTCTGGGGGAAGCGGCCGCCGACGCAGAGCCCGATCGAGACGGCGGGGTTCAGGTGGCAGCCGGAGACGTGGCCGGTCGCGTAGGCCATCGCCATCACGGTGAGGCCGAAGGCGAGCGCCACACCCAGCAGGCCGATGCCGACGTCGGGGAAGCCGGCCGCGAGCTGTGCGCTGCCGCAGCCGACGAGGACGAGCGCTAGGGTGCCGATGAACTCGGCGCCGAGTTTCTTGGACATAGGTGTCATGGTTTTTGTGCAGTTGGTTGTTAGGTTCGCGACAGGACAACGGGGCTCCCCCATCCCTGCCCGCAATGCGATTTCACTCGACGGAATATTTTCCAGAAGTCGGACTAATGATAGCAAAATCGTGCCGATCCGTCTTGCCCCGGCGCGGCGGCGATCTAGGGTCGGTGGTATGCAGGCGATTAAAAACTTTGCCGCCCCCCTCTGCGGCCTGTCGATCTCGGCGGCGACCTGTCTGGCCAAGCCGCCGATCCCCACTCCCCGGGACGCGCCCGTGCTGGGGGAGCTGGAGCCCTACCTGTTTGCCCAGCTGCTCGACGGGGAACCCCTCGGCAAGGATGCGGGGGTCAAGGACCTGTTCGCCCGCGAAGATTTCAAAACTTTGGTGGGGAGGCATGGGCTGCAGCTGTTCGGCGGGCCGATGCTCGGCGACCTGGGAGATCGCGGTGGCGCCGTCTGGTTGCGGACGGCCGCGCCGGCGACGGTGGAGATGTTGATCGGCGGGGAGGTGAAGGCCTCGGGCCGCACGCGGGAGGAGGGGGACCTGGCGACGGTGCTGCGTTTCGACGGGCTCGAGCCATCGACCTCCTATCGGTACGATATCCGGGTCGATGGCAGATCGGTCTTCGGCGGGGCGGACGGGCGGCCCGGGCTGAAGACCTTCCCCGCGAAGGGGCAGGAGGCAGTGTTCGAGGTCGGCTTCGGCGGCGGCGCCCGCTACAACCACCCGAAGGAGCGGATCTGGGATACCATCGCCGCGCGCAAGCCGGCGGCGTTCCTCTGGCTCGGGGACAACCTGTATATCGATGACCCGCGGAGCCGGACCCGCCAGCGGGTCTACTATTACCGGCGCCAGCTGCGGCCGGAGTTCCGGCGTCTCGTGGCCTCGTCGGCCCAGTATTCGATCTGGGACGACCACGACTTCGGGGCCAACGACGTCTCGGGCGGCCCGGCGGTCGACCGGCCGGAATGGAAGATCCCGGTGTGGAGGGTGTTCCAGGAGAACTGGGTGAACCCCGGGTATGGGGGCGGCGAGGGGCAGCCCGGGTGTTGGTATTCGTTCAATATCGGCGACGTCGATTTCTTCATGACCGACGGCCGCTATTACAGGGACTTCAAGGGGGGCAAGACGATGCTCGGGGCCGCGCAGAAGAAGTGGTTGCTCGAGTCGCTCGCGGCCTCCGAGGCGACCTTCAAGGTGATCGCCTCGGGGACGCTGTGGACCGGGCACGCCGACAAGGGCGGCGCCGACTCGTGGTGGGGGGTCAGGGAGGAGCGGGAGGAGGTGCTCTCGCTCATCGACCGCGAGCGGCTCGGTGGCGTGGTCCTGATCTCCGCGGATCGGCACCGGACGGACGTCTACCAGATCCACCGGCCGGATGGGTATACCCTCTACGAGTTCGAGACCTCGAAGCTGACCAACAACCACACCCACCCGACGAAGAAGGAGGCGTTGTTTTCATACAACAAGGGCAATTTCTTCGGCTCCTTGACCTTCGATCTGGCGAAGGCGGACCCGGAGGTAACGTTCCGCTGTATCACGATCGACGGGGAGGAGGTCTACGCCCTCACCCTGAAGCGGAGCGAGCTGGAGAAGGGTTAGGGGAGGGGCGGCATCTTGCCGCCTTTTTTTTGGGGTGAGTGGGAGCGTTGAGGTGGGCGGCAAGATGCCGCCCCTCCTGGCCTTAACCGATAGGGGAGTCTGGGATCTGCCTGGCGATGTCGTCTTGGTGGAGGGAGTATTCAGTGGCCTCAAGGTTCGCTTTCTCCGGGTTTTTCCGGATGTAGCGGACGCAGTTGGCGAAGTGGAAACGGTCGCGGATGAGCCTGTCGAAGTAATCCCGTTGCCAGACCCTGCGGTTGCGCCCGAGGTGGCAGTTAATCGCCTGTGCGGCGTAGCTCTTCCAGCTGTGGAGGATCTTCTCCAGAGGCCAATCTGGGTGGAGTGAGATCGCGCAATGTACATGGTTGGGCATGACGGCGCAGGAGTGGAGGGAGTAGCGTTGCCCGTCGAAGTACAGCAAGGCATCCAGGACAAGTTTTCGGATCTCGGGATCTCGTAACAGGCATTCGCCATGTCCGGCGTCTAGATGATCCTCGATCGTTACAGAGAACCTCTTGTGGTACTCCGCTTCGAGGTCTGGAGTGTGGGGCTTCGGGTGGAGGTCGAGCCAGGTGGTCTGTTCGTGTCGCCACTCCTGGAGAACACGATGGGGGATGCTATCGGCGAGACGGAAGGTCAAGAAGTAGCAGGCGCCAGACTGATCCCAATGGGGCAGTTTGTTCTTCGTGAAGTGGATCTCGCGATGGGGATCGAAGAACTTCATCGGGGAGGGGGAGAAGGAGGGGCGGCATCTTGCCGCCCTCGGGGAGGGCTAGCATTGCATGGGGAACGTTTGCATTGCGGAGGGCGCACCGCACCTGGCGGCTAGAGGCCGCCCCTCCGGAGAGCCGCAGCTACCCTGAGCCCATCGACGGCGGCGGAGAGGATGCCGCCGGCGTAGCCGGCCCCCTCCCCGGCGGGGTAGAGACCCCGGGCGGACGGGCTCTGCATCTCCTTGTCGCGGAGGATACGCAGCGGCGAGGAGGAGCGGGTCTCCGCGGCGGTGAGCACGGCGTCGGCGCGGTCGAATCCGTCGATCTGTCGCGCGATGCCGGCGACCGCGCCACGCATGGTCGCCACCACGTATTCGGGCAGGCATTCGCGCAGGTCGGCCAGCACGACGCCGGGGCGGAAGGAGGGCTGCACGTCCCCCAGCTCTCGCGACGCTTCCCCCTCCATGAAGTCGCCGAGCAGCTGCGCCGGCGCCTTGCCCCCGGGGCCGCCGAGCTGGAAGGCCTTCCGCTCCCACTCACGCTGGAAGGCGATCCCGGCGAGCGGGTCGTCGGCTCCCCCGTAGTCCGCGGGGCCGACCTCGACCATGAACCCGGCGTTGGCGTTGGCGTCGTCGCGGGCGTAGCTGCTCATCCCGTTGGTGACGGTGTGGCCGGGTTCGGAGGTGGCCGCGACCACCAGCCCGCCGGGGCACATGCAGAAGGAGTAGCTGGAGCGGCCGCCCTTGCCGCGCCCGTGGCGCACGAACTTGTAGGCGGCGGCGCCGAGGCGGGGGTGGCCGGCGGCGGCGCCGAACAGCGAGCGGTCGATCATCGCCTGCGGGTGCTCGATGCGGGCGCCGACCGAAAACGGCTTCGCCTCCATCGGCAGGCCGAGGGCGTGCAGCTGGGCGAAGGTGTCGCGGGCGCTGTGGCCGACCGCCAGGATCGCCCGATCGGTCTCGATCTCCTCCCCGGAAGAAGTCCGCAGACCCCTGAGGGCCCCGCCCTCGAGCAGGAAGTCGTCGACGCGGGTCTCGAACTGGATCTCGCCGCCGCGGTCGAGGATCTCCGCGCGCAGCGAGCGCAGGACGCCGATGAGTTTGTCGGTGCCGATGTGCGGTTTGCCATCGACGAGGATCTCCGGCGGCGCGCCGTGGGCCGCCAGCTCCTCGAGGACGGCGCGCACCGCCCCGTCGCGGTCCTTGATGCCGGTGTAGAGCTTGCCGTCCGAGAAGGTGCCGGCCCCGCCCTCGCCGAACTGGACGTTCGACTCGGGGTCGACCTCGCCGCCTTCGCGCCAGAACTTGGTCACGTCGCGCGCCCGCGGTCCGGCCGCCTTGCCGCGCTCGAGGACGAGCGGCGCCATGCCGGCGCGCGCCAGCGCCAGGGCGGCGAAGTACCCACAGGGCCCAGCGCCGATCACTACCGGGCGCCGCCCGCCACCGGGGGTCGGGGCCTCCGGCATCACGAAGACGCGCTCCCTGGCCGGGCGGACGTCGGGGTTCTTTTCATGGTCGGCGAGGATCTCCGCCTCCCGCTCTCCGGCGTCGAGGTGGAGGGTGTAGACGAGCCGGACGCCGGGGCCGCCCTGCTTGCGGGCGTCGGTCGCCCGGCGGTGGACGGTCCAGGTGCCGGGCAGCTCGGGGCCGCAGCGGAGCTTCCGGCGCAGGGCTCGGGCGAGCGCGTCCGCGTCGTGGTCGACCGGCAGGCGGATCTGTGAGACTTCGATCAAGGGGGCGCACTATGGACGCCCCGATGCGCCTTGTCATCGCGACATTCGTCCCTACCTTCCGCGGGAGAACCATGGACGACGAGGCGAGCGTGGAGTTTGACCTGCCGGCGGCGGACGCCCTCGGCCGGCTGCACGTGGACGGCAAACTGCGCGCCGCCGACGGCAAGGTGTACGTGCACTGGAAGCTGCGCGACCGCACCTTCACCCGCACCCAGAACAAGCTGCGCACCGTCGAGTTGGGGATGGGCGACATCGAACGCATCGACCTGGACAAGGGCTGGTTCAGCACCACCTTCCACCTCGAGGTAAGGGACCCCCGCCTGCTGGAGGGCATCCCCGGCGTCGAGATGGGGAAGATGGTGCTGAAACTGGGCCGGTCCCAGCGCGCCGATGCGGAGAAGCTGATCTCGGTGGTCGATTTCGAACTCTCCCAATGGCGCGCCGACAAGACCCGCGACCGCCTCCGCGCGCTCGGTGGTGGCGATATCGGATAGATGGCGATGGGCGAGGCGATCAAGCTGGTGCCGCTCTACATGGAGCGGGTCTGGGGGGGGAGGAACCTGGAGACCGAATACGGCAGGCGCCTGCCGGAGGCCGACCGACCGTATGGCGAGTCGTGGGAGGTCGTCGACCGGGAGCGCGAGCAGAGTGTCGTCGAGGGGGGGGAGTTCGACGGTAGGACTCTGCACGAGTTGTGGGAGGGACATCGCGCGGAGGTCTTCGGCGCCGCTGCCCCGGGGGGCGATCGCTTCCCCCTGCTGGTGAAGATCCTCGACGCGCGCGACGACCTGTCGATCCAGGTGCATCCCCCGGCAGGGGTCGCGGCGGAGCTGGGGGGGGAGGCGAAGACGGAGATGTGGTACATCGCCTCGGCGGAGCCCGGCGCGGCACTCTACGTTGGTCTCAAGGAGGGCGTGACCCGCGAAGACTTCGAGCGGGGGATCGCCGAGGGTGCGACCGAGTCGCAGGTGCACCGTATCGAGGCGGTCGCGGGCGAGTTTATTTTCATCCCGAGCGGGCGGCTGCACGCCATCGGGGCGGGTCTGCTGATCTTCGAGATCCAGCAGAACAGTGACACCACCTACCGCGTCTTCGACTGGAACCGGGTGGGGCTGGACGGGAAACCGCGCGACCTCCACGTGGCCGAGTCGCTGCGCTGCATCGACTTCGACGACGTCGAGCCGGCGATGGGGACGGCGGACGGCAAGACCCTGGTCGACTGCCCGGAGTTCAGGGTAGAGCGGTGGGAGTTCGAGGCGGGGTCGTCGCGGCCCTGCGGGGAGGAGGGGAGTTTTTCGATTATTGCGGTGGTCGAAGGGGAGGTGAGCTGTGGGTCGTACGCGTTCGGGAAGGGAGACTTTTTTATCGTGCCGGCTTCGGCGGATCTGGTGGAGCGCAGTCTGTCTGCCATCACCCGGGCGACGTTGCTGCGCACAACTTTCCCTTGAGGTCACGCCTCGTCTCGTTGGCGAGGTTGTTGAGGGCGTGCGGGTGTTCCGGCTGGCGGTCGATGGCGTCTTCTAGCAAATTTATGGCGCCCGATAGGTCGCCGCGCTTGAGGGCGATCGTGGACAGCGGGTAGGCTGCGGCGCCGCCGAAGTCGCGGTCGCCCGCGGTGGCGACCAGCTGCCGGAACTGCGCGGCGGCGAGGTCGAAGTGGTTGCTCTCGCTCAGGGCGACGCCGGGGTCGGGGGCAGCCTCGGCTTGGATGGGAAGTGGAGAATGTTGCTGTTCGACATCGCCGGCTCCGATGGTGCCCACCGCCGGAAGCTCCTGAGCTTGGCGGCGCGGCAACCATTTCGGGATGCCGCAGCAGAGTGTGTGGATCTCGTCCGATTCCAGCCCCGAACTCGATGTCGCCGTCAAGGGGTTTGGTGACCCAGCGAGTTCGGTTCCGGTGGTCGAACTGGAGGTCTGCGCGGGTCGGAGCGATGCGGAATTGGTGTCGGCCGCTTGGGACTTCGACGCGATCTACAGCGGGTATCTGGACTTCGTGGGGGGCGGGCGTGGGGGCGCCCTGGGGCAGAGTTGGATTTCGTCTGGGCGGGGGAGGAGCGGGAGGTCTGGGAGGCTGCAGCCGGGGGGTATCCGATGCTACCCGAGCCCCTGTTGCCCCTCGGCTATCTCGGTAGTGAGGTTTGGGGTCGGCGGGAGAAGGTGCTGGTCGAATTTCGGCAGCAGGGGGAACGAGCCATGGCGCCCGCTGGCGGAGGAGGCGTTCGTTTTTGTAGATTGAGCCGTCTTGAGGGGTCTGGTAGAGGTATGGGTATGGCAGTCGAAGACGATCGATCATCTCCCGCCAGGCGAGATCCGGGAGGAGGGGATGAAGGCCGTTTTACGAGACGGCGTTTCCTGAGAGGGGGAGCGGTTGCCGGGGCGGGAGGGTCGCTGTTGTTGAAGACGAGCCGGTCGGCGCTTGGGCGAGAGGCGACGCCGGAAGGTGTCTTGCGCTGTGGGATCATCGGCTACGGCGATGCGGGCACCTCGCTCCAGCGGGCCTCGGGGGCTCTCAAGGGCATCGTCCGTTTTCCGGCGGTGATGGACATCTGGGCCCGGTCGCGCAGAGCAGGGGTCAGCATAATCGCTGCGACGGGGCAAGGGGTGGGTGATGGGGGGCAGCGCTGCACGGCCTACGACGACCTCGAAGCGATGTTGGCCGCGGAGGAGTTGGACGCGGTGATCGTGGCGACCCCGACCGTTTTCCACCGGCGCCAGACCGAACTCGCGATGGAGGCCGGACTGCATGTCTATTGTGAGGGGCCGATGTCAAACTCGCTGGCGGATGCCCGGGCGATGGTGGCGCTGCAGCGGCGGACGGGGAACTTGCTGCAGATCGGCTACCAGCGGCGCAGCAACCCGCGCTACCGGCACGCGAGGGATGAGATTGTCCACGGTGAACAACTGTTGGGCTGGATCGGGCAGGCGGAAGCACACTGGCACCGTTCGTACGCGGCGTCGATCCCGCGGGAGATCCCGGTCGCGAGGGATGTGTTGCCCGACGAGGTTCTGGTGGAGAACGGGTATAGCAAGGGGGGGCAGGGGATGTACGAGTTTCGCAACTGGCGCTACTTCCGCCCCTTCGGCCTAGGGTTGATCGGCGATCTCGCTTCGCATCAGATTGACCTTTTTAACTGGTTTTTCGACGCCGTCCCGACGTCGGTGCAGGCTTCGGGCGGGATTGACTACCTGTGTCCCGACTTCCTCATGCGCAGCACGACTCGTGAGATCGAGGAGGCGATCAGGAGCACGCGTTCATCCAAAAGGAGAGCCAAGCTCGAGGGCGAACTGGCGCGCTACCGCGAGGTGGAGAGGTGGAGGAGTGACGATTGCGTGGACAACCTCATGGCAATCTACGAGTACGAGACCCCGCGGGCGCGCTGGAATACGGAAGGGGGCGACGAGCGGGAGGAGGGGCTGGTCTCGCGAGCTCTGTACCGGACATGTTCTACGTCGAGTTCGCAGTCCGTCTACGAGACATTCATGGGCGAGAACGGGACGCTGGGGATCTCCCAGTTGGCGAATGTCGACCGCCTGCACCGGGAGCCTCACGCCCCCTGTTGGGACTGGGCGCTGGAAGAGGGGAAGGGATTGCTGGAGGAGCAACGACAGGTGCACCCTCGAAGCCTCCAGCTGAACCCCGATTTCGAAGCGATCCAGGGCTTCGGGATCCTCCCTTTGAGCGCGACCTACAGCCGCTTTCTTCCCGTCTATAACCTCCCCGACCGTGTCCAGACCCGGGAGATGCCACAAACGGCGCACCTGCGGAACTTTTTCCAAACGGTTCGCGATGGGGGAAGCCAGGACGACCTCAACTGTCCGGCGGTCGAGGGTTTCCGGACGTTGGCGACGGTATTGAAGATGGAGGAGGCGATGTCCAAACGGACGACGGTCGATTTCGCGCCCGGGGATTTCGAGGCCTAGAGGCCTAGGGCCAGTCAGGGAATTCAAAATCTGAGGTGAGCGTTTACAGCCAACGGGTTGCGGCGAAGACGAGGGGCGGGTTCAACACCAAGTTCACCGCTGTGGTGGATTCCGAGATGCGTGTCCACAGCGGGCGCATCGACCCGGGCAACCTCAACGACCACACGGTCGCCGTGGGGGTCGGGCTCCCGGGCGAGGGTCTGATCGTGGTGGCGGAAAAGGGCTACAGCTCGGCGTTCTACCGGCAGCTGCCCGGGCTACGGAGCGAGCGCCCCGCGGATCGCCCCCGTCAGAGCCTCGTCCTGGCGGGGGAACACAGTGCGGAGGTCGATCTTGTAGAGGCCATCGGCCGTATAGCCCATCACCGGGTGCTCGCCGGAGCGGAGCAGGCGGGCGAACTTGGTGACCGACATCTTCTCAGGCTTGAGGTCGAGGGTGACCGAGGGGATGGCCGATTTCGGCATGGTGCCGCCGCCGATGCGCGATTCGCCCTCGCCCACCGCGACCGAGAGGGGGCAGTCAGATAGCCCCGCGGCGATCGTCTCGCCCCGCTCGCGTAGCCCCTCGACGGTCGCCGAGAGCATCTCCAGCAGCGGCACGCCGGTGTCGCCCTCGAGGTAGGCGGCGCTGACCGCCTCGAGCATCGAGAGGATCAGCTTGTCGCAGCGCAGGGCGCGGTAGAAGGGCTCTCGCTTGATGCCGGCGACGAGTTCGGCGCGGCCGGCGATGATCCCGGCCTGCGGTCCGCCGAGCAGCTTGTCGCCGCTGAAGCAGACCAGGTCGACGCCCTGCGCGATGATCTCGGTGGGGGTCGGTTCGTGTTCGACCGGGCCGAACTCCTCGGTGTTCACCACGGCGCCGCTGCCGAGGTCTTCACAGAACGGGACCCCCTTGTCCTTCGCCAGGGCGGCGAGCTCCGCCGTCTCGGCGTTCTCGATGAAGCCGCCCATGTAGAAGTTGCTCTGGTGGACCTTGAGGATCAGCGCCGTCTCGTCGCCGATGGCGTTTTCGTAGTCGGCGAGGGTGGTCTTGTTGGTGGTGCCGATCTCGCGCAGGGTTGCGCCGCTGGCCAGCAGGATGTCGGGGATGCGGAAGCCGCCGCCGATCTCGACCAGCTGGCTGCGGGAGATGATGACCTCGTGGCGCCCGCCGCGCACGAAGTGGCGCAGGATGATCACCAGCGCGGAGGCGCAGTTGTTGACCGCGGTCGCCGCCTCGGCGCCCGAGACTAGGGCGAGGCAGCGTTCGAGGTAGGCGGCGCGCTTGCCGCGCTCGCCGGTGTTGAGGTCGAGCTCGAGGTTGCTGTAGTTGGTGGCGATGTCCACCAGCCGCCCGGCGGCGGAGTCCGGCAGCGGGGAGCGCCCCAGGTTGGTGTGGATGAGGACACCGGTGCCGTTGATGACCGGCGCCATGCGCCTGCGGGAAAGGGCGGCCAACTCATCGCGGACAGCGGCCACGAACTCGTCGAACCCGGGGATGTCCTCCGGCTCGGCGCGCAGCTTCGCCACCGCGGCCCTGACGGTGTCCAAGACGACCGGGCGCGGTAGCCCGACATCGCCGAGGGCGTGCATGGTCTTCTCCACCGCGGGGAGGCGGCTCAGTCCGGTCTTGCTCATGGTCGTTGGGAAGATGCGTCAGATCGCGGCCGATTCCACCGATCTTGACCCCGCGCCCCGCTAGCGCTCCAGCCTGTCCGCCAGGGCCGCGATGTGCTCGATCCGCTCGAGGGTCGTCTTGCGCGCCTCCTGCCCCTTGAGCTGGGTGGTGAGGTCGAGGAGGCCGTCGTCGATCTCCGCCAGCCACCGCTTCTCCTCGGCGACGAAGGCGCGCAGGGCAGGGATCGCGGCGGGGGTGAACTTGTCGAACAGCTTCTGCGAGTCGAGGCGCAGGTTGTGCCAGCCCTTGTAGTTTTTGATCGAGGGGGATGGCGTACGGACGTAGCTGCGGCAGATTCCGGTGACGACGTCCGGCATCGCCTCGACCTCCTGGTCCCACTGGGCGAGCATGACCTGTAGCGGGACATGTTGCGCCGAGTCGGAGAAGAAGCCGCGGATCGGGGCTTTGTTCGAAGGGCCGGCCAGGAAGGCGGCCATGGCCGGGATCGCCTTCCGGCAGCGCGGGTCGGATTTGAAACGCGCCACGCCCATGTGCGCATATTGCCAGTGGCGCGGGGTGTTGCCGTCCGGGGCGGCGCTGACATGCATGCCGATCTGGATCACCGTCTCGGGGTCCTTCAGCCAGGAGCGCGCCATGTTCGCTGCGCTGACGCGGACACCCGGATCGTCGCTCGCCGCCATCCTGATCATGATCTTGCGCGTCTGGGGCGTCTCCAACCGCGTGCTCTCGATGAACTTCACCAGGGCGGCCTGGACGCCGGGGTGGGGGTCGTCGGCCAGGCGGCCGATCTGGCCGGCGACTTTCTGTAACCCGGCGTCCGGTTTACCGCCCCCTGGCGCTTTGGGGTCGACGCGGTAGACTGTCGCCAAGGTCTCGACCGCGCCGGCGCGCAGCCACGGGTGGGTGTCCCCCATCAGCTTCTGCAGCAGCGGTGACACCTCGTCGCCGCGGGCGGCGAGGGCCTCGATCGCCGCGTCCGCCGGGCCGCTGCTGAAGTGGGCGAGGTAGCGGGCGATCTCCTCGGGCGCCTTGTCTTTGTGGGCACCCTGGTTCGTCCGGACGATGTACTCGTAGCTGTTGGCGAAGCCGTCGCGGATGCCGCTGCGCCGGTCGATGCCTAGCCCCTCGGCCCACTTCGGGTGCAGGGCGGCGTGTTCGGTCTTGGGGGTGGCAGGGTCTGAGAGCGCCCCTGAACCGAGCGACCTGCGCAGCCTGGCGGCGGCGGGGCGCTCCTCGCCGAGCAGGCGCCGCAGGGCGTCGAGCTGCGCGGCCGCGGTCGCCTTTCGCCCCTCCTTGATGTTGGCTTCGGCGAGCTTGAGGGTCGCTCCGGCGTGGCGTTCCAGCTCCCGGTAGGCGGCGAGTAGACCTTTTGCGTACTCCGCGTGCGGCGCGGCGGGCCGCCTCAGGTAGGCCTCGAGCGCGCGCTTCAGGTCGGCCCACCGCTTCTCCCGGTACAGCTCGGCCGCCTTCGCGAGCGGGGCTGGCGGGCGGGTCCCGAAGGCGCCCCGCCCCGCACCCAAAATGCGCAGCCTGCGCTCCGGGAGGTAGAAGAACATCCCCACCGCCGGCGTCATACCCTGGGGGTACGCCTTGCGGCTGCCGCGCATGTAGACGTACCCCTTGTCCGAGGTGCGGCCCATCTCGTAGAGCCACTGGGTGCGGTTCATGAACATATGGAACTCCTCCTCCGGTGCCAGCGCGGCGCCGAGCGGTCCCCAGGCGAGGCTGAAGATGCCCTCGGCGTGCCCTTTCTCACGCCCCATCCACATGTAGCAGACCGTGCGCGCCCAACGCTCGGCCATCCCCTTTTCGCCGAGAAGGTGGAAGGCGATCGCCGACATCGAGTTCATGCCGTTGTCCATGCGCCCCGAGCGCCCCCCGGGGGAGCCCTCCCCGTAGGGGAGGTTGGTCCCGCACCACTTGCCGAAATAGCGGATGGCGGTCGCGAGCTCCTCCGGGTCGGTGTCGACCCCACACTCGCGCGCGAGGATCAGGCCGATGAACGCGGCCAGGCCGCAGGCGTTGATCTGCCCGTAACCGCCCGGTTCCCCGTGCGTCCAGCCGCCGTGGGGGTACTGTTGCTTCTCGAGGACCTTGGCAGTGTATTCGATCTCCGGCAGGACGGCCGAGTCGCCGGTCAAGAGGTAGTACTCGGCGATGTTGATCAACCGGTAGGCGGCGACCCAGTTGTTGGCTCCGCCGAGCTCCTCGGGATAGCGCTCCTTGCTGTTTGAGTAGATGACGCGCCGCGCCCGCTCGAGCGCCGCATCGTCCCCGGAGGCCATGAGGAACAGCGGCGTCCAGGTCCAGCCGTCCTCCTTGCGCAGGTCGCTGCCCATGACGAGCTCGAGGGCGTCGGCCTTGAGGCGGTCGGACTTCGCACAGGCGAACGGCCAGGTCTCGGCGTATGGCTCGGCGTCGCCTAGCTCGATGCCGATGTTCATCGGGTGGCCGTCGCGGACGATCTGCAGGGTGAGCCGGCCTTTCAGCTCGGGCGACTGGCTTTCCGCCAGCGCGTGCCCCATCTCCGGGCGCGGGTCCTCGGCGTCTTCGAACAGGCGCCCGTTGGCGCCGACGATGACGTCCCCCCGCTGCAGTTTCCCGTCGGCGGGCGTCTCGGGTTGGACGCCGGCGACGAATAGCTCCTTGCGTTTGAGGAACTCGACGACCTGCGCGCCGGTGATCCCCAGAGGGATGGTTTTGGGGAAACACCTGCCGGTCTTGCCGAAGGAGGCGATCGGCTTGTCTTTATAGTCGTTGGCGAACTGGCGCTTCTGTGCCGTGGTGAAAGTCACCGTCCCGGGGCCACCGGGCTGCGGGCGGGGGATCGGGCGCAGCTCCATCTGCGTGGCGGCGAGTTCGGCGGGGGAGGGGAGTGGGCCGAGGACGCTCGACTCCCGCGAGAACATCTGTGCCTTCACGTCGCGCACCGAGGCGAGCGCCGCTTCGACGACGCCCCAGCCGCCACCGTTGGCAGGGGAGGCCGGTTTGTTGCCCGCGGCGGCGGCCACCAGTTTCTTGACGTGTCGCTGGTCGGCCGCGCTCAGCTTCTCCAGCGGCAGCGAGATCGTTTTGCCATCGCTGGCCGAGAGTTTCACCACGCCGGCGGAGAGCTCGACGAATTCGGCCTCTACGGTGTATTTGCCGGTCGCGTCTGTCCACTGGCGCGCCTCGGTGGTGGAGGTCGCGAACAGGATCGGCGCGAGGGCGATCAGGTGGCGGACCGGTCGCCGGGTCGGCGGACCGTTTGGTGTCGTTCGATGTCTTTGGGGGGGCATGGGCGCCAACCTAAGCCGCCTGCGAATCGTGAGGCAACCTTCTTCGGGACAGCCCGGGTGTGTGGCCCGGAGAGACGTCC
This sequence comes from Verrucomicrobiales bacterium, assembly GCA_028280355.1. Taxonomy (GTDB): domain Bacteria; phylum Verrucomicrobiota; class Verrucomicrobiia; order Verrucomicrobiales; family DEV007; genus JANQMB01. The sequence goes on along the minus strand of JANQMB010000211.1, from coordinate 1,304 downwards.
GGCGAGCGGGCGCTTTGTCCCTAGGCGCCCAGGGCTTCCCGCGGTCCCTGTCCGTAGGCGTCCCGGAACACGCGGAAGAACTGGGCGTAGCTCCCGAAACCCGCCGCATAGGAAGCTTCCATGAGGCTGGGCTGCGAGCGGCCGTGGTAGATCTTCCAGAAGCGTCCGAGCTTCATGGAGTTCCGGTATTGGCTGATCGTCACCCCGACCTGCTGGCGGAAGATGCGGCTCAGGTAGGCGGGGCTGACGCAGCAGACCGGCGCCAGCTCCGCCATCGTGATGACCTCGTCCCCCTGCTGCGCCAACACGTCGAGGGCCTTGCGGACCGCCGGGTGCATCTGGACGTCGATCCCCCTGCGTTCGTAGCTCCCCTGGCTGCGCCAGCAGAGCAGCAGCAGCTGGTGCAGGCCGGCGTTGAGCCAATCGGGGTCGCGGTGCTGAAAGCTGAAGTTGGCGTTGACGCCGAAACCCGCCTCGCGGTTCAGGGTCGCGGCATCGAGGGCGTCCTCCATAAGGGACTCCATCGAGCGCTGGATCTGCTCGAACGATTCGATATCCAGATCCGTGCTGAGCACCTCGGTCGCCGAGACGCCCGGCCTCCTCAAACCGTCGTAGCGCCCGCCGCTGCAGGAGCGCTCGACCAGCCCCGGTTTGAACACCGCGACGAAGTACTGCGCGTCCTCAGAGCGCCGGACAAGCTGGTGCTTCTGCCAGGGGAAAAACCAGAGCAGCGTGCCTTGGCGAAAAGTGTACCGCTCCGACTCCAGCACATAGGTGATGGAGCCGCGCACCACCAGGTTCACCTCCAGCTCGACGTGCTGGTGGGGCCGCAAGATCGGTGGGTTATGCACCGACTCCGCGAGGTAGATCAACCCGTCATACTCCGGGGCGATATGGAGATCCTCGAACACCGATGTCATAATATGCAAACTATTGGTCACCAGGCGAGAAGACATTCGATGGCCGCCTGGCTAGGTTGATTCTGCGAGGTTCGATCACCCGCGATCTCGCCGGCCCCCTTCCTTCGCCATGGCTTCCGCACTCGAACCCCGTGTCGAATCGCGCGCTTTCGGTACCCTGCCCGACGGGAGGGCGGTGGAGGCGTGGATCTTGCGCGGGGCTGGCGGGCTGGAGTTGGAGGTGCTCACCTACGGGGGGATCGTGACGCGCCTGCTCGCGCCCGACCGCCGGGGGCGGTCGGGCGACGTGGTGCTGGGCTTCGAGCACCTCGAGGGCTATCTCGGCGAGCACCCCTACTTCGGGGCGACCGTCGGGCGCGTTGCTGGCCGGATCTCCGGCGGGAT
>JANQMB010000028.1 GCA_028280355.1 Verrucomicrobiales bacterium | reverse complement strand
CCCCGGGGGGGGGGGGGGGGGGGGGGGGGGGGGGTGGGCGGGGGGCCACCCCCGGAACAACCAGTAGAATAGCATGTCGAAAACGTCCGCCGCGATGGTAGCGCTCGCCCTCCCGGCGCTCTCCGCCGGGTTTCTCGACGCCGAGCCACGGCGCCTGAAAGAGAAGCAGAGCAAGCTCAAGGGCCTGCTCGTGCAACCGCTCGCCAACGGCGAACACGCCGGCATCGCCTCGCAGATGAACGCCACGGCGACCCCGAGCGGCGACGGCTCCGACCCGCTGAGCGTCAACTTCAACCAGGACGTCGGCGAGATGATGACCGACGCGCTCAGGGAGGTGATGAAGTTCCTCTACGTCCGGCACGACGAGATACCGTCCGGGTATGTCGTCGATATCGCTTTCGAGGACCGTTACACGTCTAAGGACGGGCCCTCCGCCGCCACCGCCTGTGCGCTCATGCTCGACTCCCTGATCACCGGGGACGCGATCGACCCGAAGTTCGCCGTGACCGGTGACATGAACGCGGACGGCAGCGTGCAGCCGGTCGGCGGGGTCCCGGCGAAGGTGCGTGGCGCGCGGGCCAAGGACTGCGAGCTGGTGGCCATCCCGGCCAAGAACGCCCGCTCGCTGGCCGACCTGGTGCTCACCGAGGGCGTCGTGCCGGTCACCCGTATCCAGGTGTTCACCATCGCCGACTTCGATTCCGCGAAGGCGCTCGCCGCCGCCGAGAAGACGGGCGACCTCAAGGCGGCGATCGAGGGGTTCGCGATGGTGCAGGGGGCGGTGGCGAAGCACAAGCAGCGGGTGCTCGCCAACCCGAAGGTGCAGGCGAAGCTTCGCGAGGTGATCGCCAAGGCGCCGAACCACCTGTCCGCCAGGCTCCTGCTCGACAAGGCGACCGGCCGGGCGCCGAGGACGCTCTCCCTGGGCGGCTCCCTGGAGAGCATCGAGAAGTCGACGGCCTCGCTGCTGGAGGCCGCCCGGGTCGGCGGCGCGCGGCGTGGCCCGCTCGCCCCCGACGACCTCGCGACGGCGCTTGGCGAACTGCGGCGCGTCCGCGGCATGCTGGACCGGCGCACGTGGAAATACGCCGACTCGATCCAGGACTTCGGCACGCTGGTGAGGGATTTCCAGAACGCCCCGCCGCGCGGGGCAAACGCCCAGCGCAAGAAGCTCATCGCGATCCAGGAGGCCGCCGAGCACATCGACGCGGAGGTGCGCAAGATCCGCAACAACAAGGAGATGATGGAGGAGCTGATGCGGTGAGGGGCACCCCCTCCCGATCGGCGGGCGGGCCGGCCCGGTGACCCCCGGGGCAAATGGCGGCTGGCGCCGCCGCCGCTCCCGGACTATCGGGTCTACCAACCGCCGAACCGACTGCACGAAGTGCTCGCCTACCTGTTCTCCCGCTACCCGGTCGTCTCGCAGACCTTCTGCGACTCGGAGATGCTGGCGCTCGAGGACATGGGGGTGCCGCTCGCGGTCGGGTCGCTCAACCCGCCGCCGGACAGCTTCCGGCACCCCCGGCTGGCGGGGCGGAAGGCGCCGGTGTTCTACCCGCCCCCCCCCCAAGGCGCTCGAGTCGATGCGCCGCGCCGCGGAGGCGGACGGGTCGTGGGCGCCGCTCGCCGAACTGGCGGCCGAGCACGACGCGAGATACGGCGGGTCTTTCAAAGCCGCGACCCGCGCCCGCAACGCGCTCTATTTCGGCCGCCTGTTTCGCGATATCGGGGTGACCCACGTGCATGTGCACTTCGCCAACCGCGCCACCCACACCGCGCTGTTCATCAAACGTATGGGGATCCCCTTCAGCTTCACCGCGCACGCGCAGGACTTCATGGTCGACCTCGGTAGCGACGAGCTGCTGCGCGAGATGGCGCGCGAGGCGGAGTTCGTGGTCGGGGTGTCCGACTTCAGCTGCGGGCTGTTGCGGGAGAGATGCGGCGACCGCGCCGACCGGGTGGTGCGCGTCTACAACGGGCTCGACCTCGACAGTTTCCCCACCGCCGGCGCGGCCGGGGCCGGTGGCGCCCTCAAGGTCGTCAGCGTCGGGCGCCTGATCGAGTTCAAGGGGTTCCACCACCTCATCGCGGCCTGCGGCCGGTTGAGGGAAGGCGGCGTCGCCTTCGAGCTGACCATCGTCGGCGAGGGGCCGTGGCGCGAACGGCTCGGGGCGCTGGCGGAAGAGCTGGGGGTCGCCCGCGAGGTGCGGTTCGCCGGCGTGCTCGACGGCGGCGAGATCCGCGAGCTGCTGGCCGCGAGCCACGTGTTCGCCCTCGGGGCGACCGTCGACCGCCAGGGGGCGAGCGATATCCTGCCGACGGTGATCGCCGAGGCGATGGCCGCCGGCCTGCCCGTCGTCTCGACGTCTTTGGCCGGCATCCCGGAGATGGTTCAGGACGGTACGACCGGTCTGCTCTGTGAGCCGGGCGACGAGGCCGGGCTCGCCGACGCCCTCGCCCGGCTCGCCTCCGAGCCAGAGACCCGCGCCGCCTTCGGCGCCGCCGGCCGGCGGCTGGCCGGCGAACGGTTCTCGCTCCAGGTCACTGCGGGGCAGCTGCTGGGGCTCTTCCCCGCGGATGTCGATCGGCCTGCGGACTTCCCCGGGATCGTCTACCTCGCGTCCGCCTGGGGGGACCGCGACCAGCGCTCCGCCGACCCGGAGTTGGACGCCGCCGCCGCGCAGCGGGGCGTCTTGCCGCTCGCGCTCGGCTTGCACGAAGACTTCCGCGTATCGACCTCGCCGCCGCCGCCGGGCCTGCAGTTTCTCCCCGACGAGCGCGTCGTCGAGGCCGCCTGTCTCGCCGCCCCGGAGCGCTTGGCGAAGGCCGGCGGGCTCGCGGTGGAACAGCGGGATGCCCGGGTCGCGGTCTGCCTCGCCGAGCTCCTCGAACGCATCGGTGCGGGGCGCCTGCACGCCGCCCGCTCGGACGTGGCCGAGGTCGCCTGGTTGGTGTCGCAGCTGATCGACGTCGAGGTCACCTGTTGCATCGAGGAGGGGGGGGAGAACCCGCGCGGCATCCCTGAGCTGGACGGGCTCGACCTCGGCGTGCGCCGCCGCCGCCGGCGCCTCGGCCCGCTCCGCCTGCGGGTCAAACCCACCCCGATCACTCCGGAATCCGCCCGCGTTTTTGTCGCCGGGCTCCCCCGGGCCGGGACAAACATCTAGCCACCAGAGAATTGAGGCTCGCCGTCATCGTCCCCTGTTACAACCACGCCCGCTACGTCGGCGCCGCGCTCGAGTCGGCGCTCTCGCAGTCGCGCGCTCCGGACCGGGTGATCGTCATCGACGACGGGTCGCGGGACGACTCGGTCGCGGTCCTCAGGGCCTTTGAGGCGAGGGGGGTCGAGGTGGAGGCCCAGGAGAACGCCGGCGCCCACGAGACCATCAACCGGCTGGTCAAGAAGGCCGCCGAGGACTGCGAGCTGGTCGCCGTCCTGAACTCTGACGACGCCTACCTGCCGGGCCGGTTCGAGCGTTGCCTGCCGGAGTTCGAGCGGGACGCGGACCTCGCCGTCTTGGCCACGGCGCTCGAACTGATGGACGACGACGGGGGGGATCTCGACCCGGACAGCTCGCGGGCCAGGTGGTTCCGCGCGGCGTGGTCGCTGCGCGGCCGGGAGTACCATGAGTGGATGGGGGTCTGCAACTTCCCGGCCACCACCAGCAACGTCATCGCGCGCGCCGACTACCTGCTGGCGAACCCTTTCCGCCCCTACCGTTTCAACCACGACTACTACCTGCTTGCGAAGGCGGCGGTCGAGGGGCGCTTCGGCCTGGTCGACGAGCCGCTGGTGCGCTACCGCGTGCACGCGAACAACACGATCACCACCGCGCCCGCGCCCCTCATCCGCGAGATGCTGCGCATGCACCTCGACCTCGCGGGGGACCTCGCGGGGGACCTGAAGGTCGACCCCGAGCTGCGCGCCCGGTACGCCGCCTTCCGCCGCGCCGGCTGGGACAGCATCTCGAGCTTCGACGCCGGGGCCGCCGAGGTCGCCTTCGCCCACCTGGCGTCGCTCGTCGGCGAGAGCGAGATCGATTTTCTGATCGGCAGCCTGCAGGTCGGCGACACCTTCCCCAACCGCCACCTCGTCAACACCCACGACGGCGAGGGTCCGGTCACCGACGCGGCCGGCCTCAGCGACAAGCTCGACGCCATGCGCGCCGAGCGGGACGCCGCCCGGGCGGAGCTCTCGGCGGCCAAGGAGCTGGCCAAGCTCCGGTCCGAGATCGCCACCTCCAGGAGATACGCGCTCGGCCGGGTGTTCGGCCGCTACCGGGGACTGCTGGCCGATCGCGGCAAGACCCCGTCGGAGAAGCTCTCGCACCTGAAGGCGGCGCTCGCGGAAGCCGGCTGGGACTTGGGCTGACGGCTCCTGGCGAGACCCTGTCCCCGGCGTCCCGCCCGGGGGAGAATCCGCTTGAATTGCACCCCGGCTTCCGGGAGTCTTGGCGCCTAGAATACACGATGTCCCCCAGCCCTTTCCCCTCTCCGCCCGCCCTTCTATCGGCCCTCGATGAGGATGAGCTCGCCGCCCTGCACGGCTTCGGGATCGACCTCGAGGTGCCGGCGGGGACGCACCTCATCGACCAGGGCAAAGACCAGGACCGGCTCTACGTCGTCCTCGACGGGCGCCTCGTCGTCTCGCGCAGCAACGCCGGCCAGTCGGTGGACCTCGCCGAGCTCCGGGCCGGCGAGATGTTCGGCGAGGTGTCGGTGTTCGACCCCGGCCCCGCCAGCGCCACCGTCACCTCCACCTCGGACGCCAGACTGTGGTTCATCGACCGCCGGGAGTTCGAGCGTTTCGTGCAATCCAACGCCGCCTCCGGCGCGAAGCTGTTGCGCGCGGTCGCGAAAGAGCTCGCCGGGCGGATCCGCGTCCTCGACGCCAACGTCGAGGGGCGGGGCGGCCGGCTCGCGGAGGGCTGGTGGTAGGGCGGCCGCGGCCGGGGTTCGCCGGGGGGCGCGGGCCGTAGATCTAACGAACTGATGGCGCTACTAATCACCTACGTCCTCATCGCCCTCGGGTTCTCCTTCCTCTGCTCGCTGCTGGAGGCGACGCTGCTGTCGGTGACCCCGGCGTCGATCCACGCCGCGCGCGGCCGCGGCGAGCGCTGGGCGGAGAAGATGGCGGCGCTGAAGGAGGACGTCGAGGCGCCGCTGTCCGCCATCCTCACCCTCAACACGGTCGCCCACACCATGGGCGCCGCAGGGGCCGGCGCGCAGTGGGCGCGCCTCTATGGGAACGTCGCCGAGGGCGTGTTCGCCGGGGGCCTGACGCTGGCCATCCTGGTGTTCACGGAGATCATCCCGAAGACGCTCGGCGCCCGCCACGCGCTGTTCTTCGCCCGGCCGGTGGCATGGTTGCTGCCGATCCTCCAGACCGTGCTGGCGCCGCTCGTCTGGCTCTCCCGGCAGATCACGCGGCTGGTCACCTTCGGCCGGGCGGAGGCGGAGCCGATGCACCGGGAGGAGCTGCTGGCCGCGGCCGAGATCGGCCAGGAGGAGGGCGCCCTGAAGGCGGAGGAGAGCGCGGTGGTCGAGAACATCCTCCGCCTGCGCGAGATGGCGGTGTCCGACATCATGACCCCGCGCACGGTGATGTTCACCCTCCCGGAGGACACCGCCCTGGAGAAGTTCGTGGTCGAGGTCGCCGACAAGCCGTTCTCGCGCATCCCGGTCTACGGCAAGAACCGGGACGACATCGACGGTTTCGTCCTGCGCAGCGACGCGCTGCTGGCGAGCCTCGACGGGCGCGGGGGGGCGGACGGCGGCACGGTGGCCGGCCTGAAACTGCCGCTCGAGGTGGTGCCGTCGACCATGGCGGTCGACGTGCTGTTCCAGACCTTCGTCAAAGGGGGTCAGCAGATCATGGTCGTGGCCAACGAGTTCGGTGCGACGGTCGGGCTGGTGACGCTCGAGGACGTCCTCGAGACGATCGTCGGGGTCGAGATCGTCGACGAGACCGACGAGGTGGCCGACCTGCAGGTGCTGGCGCGCGACCTGTGGAAGAAGCGCGCCGAGGACAAGGGGATCGAGTGGACGGGCGAGGCGGCACCTGAGGAAGGTGCCGGGGGTGGGGACTAGGGTCGGTCTCTACCGGTAGAGCTTGAGATAGGGATCGAAGACGAAGATCTTCCCACGCTTGGCGCCGGTGATCTCTTTGAGCAGGCCGTGTTTCTGGAAGCGTTCGATGAGTTTGTAGGCGGTGGGGCTGGAGACGCTCGCGGCAGATGCCACGGCATGTGCATCGACGGCGGGTTGGGTGAAGAGGTGGCGGAACAGGGCGAGGCCGGAGGTTGCTTGAGGTTTCCAGCTCTGGATGTCGGTCTCCCACTCGCGCTGGAACTGGAGGATAGCATCGAAGGTTTCGACGCCTTTCTTGGCGGTGGCGGCAATCCCGTCGAGGAAGAACTGTAACCATTCGGCAATCGCGTTCTTTTCGCGGACGCGGGTGAGGCGTTCGTAATACTCTTCGCGGTTCTTCTCGAGGTAGTCGGACAGGTAGAGGACGGGTTGTTTGAGGATGCCTTCAGATACGAGGTAGAGCGGGATCATGAGCCGGCCGATGCGGCCGTTGCCATCGAGGAAAGGGTGAATCGTTTCGAACTGGTAATGCATGATGCCTGCCTTGAGCAGCGGCGGCAGATGGAGTTCGTGGTGGTGCGCGAAGCGTTCGAGGTCGGACATCAGCTCCGGGACGTCCTCGTGCACGGGGGGGACAAAGCGGGCGTTTGTTGGATTGGATCCGCCGATCCAGTTCTGGCTGACGCGGTATTCGCCCGGGGTTTTGTGTTCGCCGCGGACGCCTGCCATGAGGGTGGCGTGGGCTTCGCGAAGGAGGCGGGTGGAGAAGGGGAGTTTTCCGAGGGCGGAGATCGCGTCGTCCAGGGCACGGATATAGTTGTTCACTTCGCGCCAGTCGTCGCGCCGCTCGGGGTGGATCTCCTCCTCGGGGAGCATGACCTCTTCCATCTCGGTGCGGGTGTCCTCGATCTTGCTGGACTGGGTCGCTTCTTTGACGACGTGCATCCGGACGAAGAGATTGAGGTCGGGCACGTATTCGGAGAACATGTCGAGCCGGCCGAGATGGCGGTCGGCATGACTCAGGGATTGAAGGATCGGTGCGGCGTTGATGTTCCACGGACGATCGATAGGGGTGGGGGCGAAACTCTTGTAGTCCCGCTGTCGAATCCATTGCCCTGCCTCGAATTGATCCATTGTCCGGAGATAAGAAATCGGGGAGAAACTTTACCAAGAATCAGCCTTAATTAAGAAAATGGCAATTTTTTTAATTAGTGGGGCACATAGTTTAAATTTCGGCGAGAGAACTCAGGGTTTTCTCAGTGATGCCAGCGGAGTCGAAGGTTCTCATGAGGGGAACGGGGTTCCGCGGTGGGAATCCTGCCTCCCCGTGCGGACACCGAACACTCAGGCTGCCATCCCAGCATTGAGGGTGGGTTCCGCTGAAGGATGTGTTGGTAGGTTTGTTCGCTTTCGGCAGCTGCAGCGAGTAGGAGATGCCCCGCGTTACCGGATGCTTGATCGGGAAGATGATGGGCGTACCAGCCCCGACGGCTGAGACGACAGAAACGGCAGCCGATTCGCTACGGCAAATTTTGGCCAGGCTCTCTAACTAGAGCAGCGCCGCCAGCGTCGAGCCCATCTCTGACGGGGTCTCGGCGACGGCGATGCCGGCGGCCCGCATGGCCTCCTTCTTGGCTTCGGCGGT
>JANQMB010000019.1 GCA_028280355.1 Verrucomicrobiales bacterium | reverse complement strand
GGGGGCGCTGCGGCCGGGGCAGATCTACAACAGCAACGGGGCGATGTTGGAGGCGGGGCTGCGGCAGTGGGGGGTGGGGAGCTGTCGGCGCTGGCATGTCCGCGATGATTTGTCCGCGACCGTTGCCGCGCTCGGAGAGGCCTTGGGCTGGGCCGACGTCCTGCTGGTAGCGGGCGGGGTGTCGGTCGGCGAGCGGGACTTCGTCAAGCCCGCCCTGGCCGAATGCGGGATCGAACCTGAATTCTGGCGGGTGCGTGTCAAACCCGGCAAACCCCTACTTTACGCGGCGACCGGCGATGGCACACAGGTCTTCGGGTTGCCCGGGAACCCGGTTTCGGCGCTGGTCGGGCTGGCGATCTTTGCGTTGCCCGCTCTGCACGCGCGGATGGGGGCGGGAGCTTCTCACCGCGGCCTGCGCACGGTGGCCGCATCGCTGGCCGGCGACGTGGTCAACCCTGCCGACCGCCCCCACTATCTCCGCGGTTCGATCGATGGGGATGGCCGTTTTGTGGCGACCGGGATGCAGGCATCGCATGGGATGCTTGGCCTAGCGATGTCCGACGCACTGCTCCTGATGCCACCCAGGGCCTCCCTGGAGCAGGGTGAGATGGTGACGGTGAAGCTGCTGGACTGACCCGATCCGGGTCGTCAGCAGGGTCGGTGAGTCAGTGGCGTGAGCCAAACTTTCCACAGCACAAAGTCATTGTGCCCACAGAACAAAAGGTGGCTGTTAACAAATATCCCCCCGAATCCGCTCGATCGTTTTCAAAATCGGGCGCCCAATTCCTCTCAGAATCGAGGTTTTTTCATTTTTTTGCAAAACAGATTTGATATTTGTCCGTTGTTAACTATAAGGTATAGGAGCGAGCAAGAACGTAATTCATGAAATTTATGGATATTAAGAAAGTCCTTGCACGACCCAGTAGTTTAAGAGTATAATTATCATACTCATTCTAACAATTTTGGAAATCAGTATTTCAGGCTTATGCAAGCGGTAAACGAAAAGAAACAGACTGTTCGGAAAGATGCCGGACGCCTGGCGGACTTCATTATGTTCACCCAGCGTTCGTTTCTTCTGAACCTGTCGAAGGAACTCAACAAGGGGAACGTCTCCTTCGCTCAGTTCTTCCTGCTCGGCTATCTCGCCAAGGAGGACTATCTGACGATGACGGACATCTCCAAGAAGATGGGTCACTCGACAGCGGCTGCTACCGGTCTCGTTGATCGCCTCGAGAAGCTCGGCTACGTCCAGCGTCTCCACGCCTCCGACGATCGTCGGAAGGTCATGGTCCAGATCACCCGCAAGGGGATCGACCTCGTGGACAAGATGCGTGAGGACATCGTCGAGAACCTCGTCGAGGTGATGGCCGAGATGGACAGCGGCGTGACGGAGGCCGTCATCGAGGCCTCCGGCAAGCTCGAAGAATAGTCTAAAGCCGAACCGAGTCCCCCCCCAAGGACGCGTTAGACCCTAGTTGTGCCCAACCCGCACCGGCCGACCCGGTCGGAGGGCACCACCAGGTGATCCATACCTGCCCGATGGCTCCACGCCATCGCCCGGGCTGCCAAAGTGGCAGTTTGCGGAACGCGACGTGGGGTTTAGAACGGCGGTGTCCTCCCCGGCCGAAGCCGGGTTCCCTCCAGACACCCCCTCCAAAGGGAGGCAGCTCAATTGGCGGCGCCGATCCAGCGATTCCTGCCGCTCGGGGACATTCCCGGCCTGTGCCACGCGTTCTTGCTCAGGCAACCCGGAGTGGCGGTCGCGGTGGGTCGCGAACGGGCGCTGGCGGAGCTGGAACCCTACCACCGGGAGGGGATCTGTGCGCTGGGCGCCGATCCGGGGCGGCTCGCCCTGGGCGAACAGGTTCATGGTGGCGAGGTGGCGGAAGTGGTGACCCCGACCGGCTTCACGATGCCGATCGCCGGTGCCGATGGGCTTCTGACAACCCGGCCGGGCATCCTCCTGGGGGTCTACGTGGCGGACTGCTGCGCGGTCTACCTCGCCGATAAACGGGCCCGGGCGGTCGCCCTCGTCCACTCCGGGAAAAAGGGCAGCGAGGCGGGAATCGCCGTGACGGCGATCGAGAAGATGGCCGAGGCGGGCGTCCCGCCCCAGGATATCGTCGTGCAACTGAGCCCGTGTATCAGGCCACCAGCGTACGAGGTCGATTTCCCCGCCGCTATCCGACACGACTGCCGTAGCGCCGGGGTGCCCGAAGCACAGGTTTTTGACGACGGGGAATGCACCGCAAGCGATCTTGAGAAATTTTACTCATATCGCGTAGAAAATGGCAAGACGGGTCGGATGCTCGCCCTGCTGGGGATTCTCCCCTCTGCGGGCGAGGGCTGAGGGGAGAGAGCTTTTGGGCAGGGGGCTAGATGTCTTCGCTGTCGTAGACCACCACCCGATCCCAGAGATCCTTACAGGCATCGACGAAGCGGTCGTGTTCCGGATGGATCTGGTAGGCGTCGTGGTCGGCCAGGGAGGCGAACTGCAGCTGCAGGTGGTAGCTGAACGACTTGTCGGTGACCGGGCGCTCGGGGGTCGCCGCGGGTCTGCCGATCGTCCCTGAGCGCACGACTTCGATATCCAACAGGGCTTTGGCGGCGGCCTCGAATCGGGTCTTGTCGGCGTCGGCTTTCAGCCAAAAAAAGACGTTGTGGGTCATGGGTAATAAGAGTTTTCGGATCGTCGGAACCGGTATAACGGATGGCGGTTGAGATGAGACACGTCGAGCGAGCGCCAGCCAAGATCAACCTTTCACTGAGGGTTGTGGGGAAGCGCGAGGATGGCTACCACGAGATCGAGACGCTGATGGCGCCGGTCGATGGCCTCGAAGATAGGCTGGAGTTCGACCTCGAGGAGGGGGATGGGGAGGTGGTGCTGAATTGTCGCGGCGGGGAAATCGACGTGCCGTCCGACGGTAGCAACCTGGTGTTGCGGGCGCTGGGCGCCTTCGCTACTGCGACCGGGAGGCGTTTTACCGGCGAGGTCCGCCTGGACAAGACGATCCCCTGTGGGGCGGGGCTTGGCGGTGGGAGCAGCGATGCCGCCGCCACCCTCCGCGCTTTGGACCAGATCGCCGGCACGGCGCTGCCGGCGGGGGAACTGCGGTCGGTCGCCTCGGAGATCGGTTCGGACGTGCCGTTCTTCGTCGGCGGCGAGCCGGCGTGGTGCCGGGGGCGGGGCGAGGAAATCGCGCCGCTCGATGGTGGGGTGGAGCCCTGCGAGCTGCTGTTGGTCAAACCGGCCTTCGGCGTCTCCAGCGCCTGGGCCTACTCCCGCTGGGCGGAGTCCGAGGAGATCCCTGGTGTCGATTACGCGCCCCGGGATGCGCCGTGGGGGGTGGCGGTGAACGATCTCGAGCGACCGGTGTTTGAGAAGTACCTGGTGTTGGCGGCGATCAAGGGGTGGCTCGCGGCGCGCGCAGAGACGGGCGTCGCCCTGATGTCCGGTTCGGGGGCGACAGTGTTTGCGACCCTTGTGGAGGGGGCGGATCGGGAGGCTTTGGTGGCGGCGGCCCGGGGGGAGTTCGGTGACGACACCTGGATCGGAACCGCCGCGATCGCCGCCGGGTAGAGCGGTGGGGTGGGCGCCGTTCGAAGCGGCGCGGCGCGGCTATTTGACGGTCAGCAGGTCGCCGGGCAGGAGTTTGGTCTTGGCGTCTTTCCCCTCCGCCTTCGAGAGGTCGAGGATGCGGACCTCTTTGCCGCGCACCAGCTTGACCCGTCGCGGGTGGGCGAACTCGGAGAAGCCGCCGGCGATGCCGATAGCCTCCAGCGCGGTGAGCGAATCCGAGAAGGGGATGGAGCCCTGCTTGTTGACCTCACCCATCACCGTCACCGACCGCCCCACCGGCCGTGGGGAGTCGGTGGCCAGCGTGACCGTCAGGCGGCTGAAGATCTGTCCGCCCAGGTAGCGCTTTTCGATGCTCCTCACACATTCGGTTGGCGTGAGGCCGGCGGCTTTGAAGCGGCTGAGGTAGGGGAGTTTGACCGTGCCCTCGGAATCGATCCGGTAGGTGCCGCTGAGCGAGCTCGCCTCGTCCGGCGGGATCTCGCGGAAGTTGAGCGTGATGTCGTCCCCGGGGCGGAGCTTCGCCTCGTCGGCGACGAGGGCGGACGCTGGCATGAAGGCGAGGGCGAGGGCGAGCAGCGTGGCCAGGCGGGCGGGCATGTGGGTGTGACAGCCCCGGCCGGACCATTGTTCGAAATCGGGGTTGCCGCGGGGTTCCGATAGGTGGTTTGATCTTGGCGATGCCCACCATGAACCAAGGCGTGATGCACGACGACCTCGAGAGCGTCCTGTTCCGCGAGGACGCCATCCTCTCCAGGCTCGACGAGATCGCCTCCCAGATCACCCGCGACTACGCCGGGCGCAACCTCACGGTGGTCGCCATCCTGCACGGCGGCCTGATCATGGTGGCGGACCTCCTCCGCCGCGTCCGCCTGCCGCTGAAGATGGAGTGCATCAGCGTCGAGAGCTATCACGGCGGTGTCGAGAGCAGCGGCGCCGTCGAGTTCAACGTCGCCCGGATGCCCGACTTCACCGGCGAGCACGTGCTGGTGATCGACGACATCCTCGACAGCGGGAGGACCCTGGACGCCATCGTCAGGAAGGTGACCGCCGAGTGCCACCCGGAGAGCGTCCGGGTCGGCGTGCTCCTCGACAAGAAGACCCGGCGGGCGGCCGAGATCGAGCCGGACTACACCGGGTTCGAGATCGACGACCTGTTCGTGGTGGGATATGGCCTGGACTACCAGGGCCGCTACCGGAACCTGCCGCTGATCGGGACCTTGAAGGAGGAGTGCATCCTCCCGGAACACCGTCGTTGAGGGTAGCGCGGAGCCCCGCTCGGAGCCCCTTGACCCGCCCCCCCTCGCGATCGAGTGTCGGCGCCAGTGAAACTCCGCATCCTGTTCTTCTCGGTGTTGCGCGACATCGTCGGCGCAGAGGAGGTCTCCCTCGAGCTCCCCGACGGGGAGGGGGACGTGGCCGCGATGCTGGCCGAGCTCTACCGGCGATGGCCGGAGCTGGAGGCCTGGGACGGCAGGATCCGCGTCGCCGCCGACCTCGAGTACGTGGGGCGCGAACACCCGCTTTCCGGGGTGGGGGAGGTCGCCGTGATGCCCCCGGTCCAGGGGGGCTGAACTTGATTTACATTCGGCGTTAGCCATCTAAGTTTCCGCGCCCCGCCGGAGCGGGGCGCCCAATGGCCACCGAGCGGACACGCAATTTCTCGATCATCGCGCATATCGACCACGGGAAGACCACGCTCTCCGACCGGCTGCTCGAGCACACCAAGACGGTCTCCGAGCGCGAGCAGCAGGACCAGCTGCTCGACTCGATGGACCTCGAGCGCGAGCGCGGGATCACGATCAAGTCGCACCCGGTGACGATGAGCTATACCGCCCGCGACGGCCGGGACTACAAGCTCAACCTCCTCGACACCCCGGGCCACGTCGACTTCTCATACGAGGTCTCGCGCAGCCTCGCCGCGTGCGAGGGCGCCATCCTCATCGTCGACGCGGCGCAGGGCGTCGAGGCGCAGACCGTCGCCAACCTGCACCTCGCCATGGCGCAGGAGCTCACCATCGTGCCGGTGGTGAACAAGATCGACCTGCCGAGCGCCGACCTCGAGATGGCCCACAAGCAGCTCGAGGACATCCTCGCGATCCCCGGGGAGGAGGCCATCCACGCCAGCGCGAAGATGGGGATCGGCATCGAGGAGATCCTGGAGGCGATCGTGGAGCGCGTCCCGGCGCCGGAGGCGCCAGCCGACGAGCTGCTGCGCGCGTCGGTCTTCGATTCGGTGTTCGACTCCTTCCGGGGCGTGGTGTCCTATCTGCGTGTCTTCAGCGGCTCGATCAGCCGTGGCACCGGCATCCGCATGATGAGCACGGGGAAGACCTACGAGGTGAAGGAGGTGGGTGTGTTCACCCCGAAGATGGAGCGGCGGGAGTCGCTGGGGCCGGGCGACGTCGGCTACCTCATCGCCAACATGAAGTCGTCGGCCGAGGTCAAGATCGGCGATACGGTGACCGGGTCGGCGCGGCCGGCGCCGGAGCCATTGCCGGGCTTCAAGGAGATCCAGCCGATGGTGTTCTCGGGTATCTACCCCGTCACCACCGACGATTTCGAGAACCTGAAGCTGGCGATGGGCAAGCTGCAGATCAACGACGCCGCGTTCCAGTATTCCGCGGAGAGCTCGGCGGCGCTGGGCTTCGGGTTCCGCTGCGGCTTCCTCGGGCTGCTGCACATGGAGATCATCCAGGAGCGGCTGCGCCGGGAGTACGACATGGATGTGATCTCGACCTACCCGAGCGTGATCTACCACGTCACCAAGACCAACGGCGAGGAGGTGGAGGTCGACAACCCGACCTTCCTGCCCGACCCGGCGGAGATCGAAGAGATCCGCGAGCCGACCGTCCGCGCCTTCATCCTCACGCCCAACGAGTTCATCGGGGACCTGATGAAGCTGGTCATGGAGAAGCGCGGGCTGATGGAGAACACCGAGACCCTCGATGGCTCGCGCGTCATGCTCTCCGCGGTGCTGCCGCTCAACGAGATCCTGGTCGATTTCAACGACCGCATGAAGAGCATGACCCGCGGCTACGGCTCGATGGACTACGAGCACTCCGACTACCAGCCGGCGAACCTGGTCAAGATGGACATCCGCATCAACGAGGAGCCGGTCGACGCCTTCAGCTCGATCGTCCACCGGGACAAGGCGCAGTCCCAGGGGCGCCGGCTCTGTGAGAAACTGAAGGAGGTGATCCCGCAGCAGCTCTTCAAGGTGCCGATCCAGGCGGCGGTCGGCGGCAACATCATCGCCAGGGAGACCATCAGCGCCATGCGCAAGAACGTGACGGCCAAGTGTTACGGGGGGGATATCACGCGGAAGCGGAAACTTCTCGAGAAGCAGAAAGAGGGGAAGAAGAAGATGAAGGCGATCGGCAAGGTCAACATCCCGCAGGAGGCCTTCATCAAGGTCCTCAAGACCTCCCAGTAGCGGCGCCCGGCCCAGCGACCCACAACCAACCCAGCACCGACCAGACGTTCCCGTGTTCAAGCCGAAGTATCTCAAGCAGGCCAAGCTGCTCAAGAAGGGCGTGCGCAAGTTCCTGCGCTACAAGGAGGACATCATCGATGCCGAGACCATGGAGGGTATCCGCGGCAAACTGGCGGACTTCGAACAGGCGGTCTCGAGCAAGGAGAAGGAGTCGATCAAGGTGGGCGCCAAGTCCCTGACCAAAGCCTGCGAGAAGGCAGTGCCCCCCTCCGGGAGCCCGGGTCTGAGGGAGAACCTGGAGGTCATCTTCGTCGCGGTGATCATCGCCGTCGGCATCCGGGCCTACTTCCTGCAGCCCTTCCGCATCCCGACCGGTTCGATGCAGCCGACCCTCAACGGCATCATCGCCCGCCCGCACGACCCCGCCGACGGCGAGTTCGATGCGCCCGGCCTGATCGGCAAGGCCTTCGAGAAGGTCGCCCAGGGGAGGACCTATGTCGACTTCACCATCCCGGCCGGGTCGCGGATCGAGAGCATCCGGGAGAAGACCTCGTTCAAATTCTTCACCTCGACGATCATCGAGCTCTCCGACCTCTCCGCGGAGCCGATCAAGGTGCGCGTCTCCCGCAAGGCTTTGCTGGGGGATCACACCGGGTCGGATTTCGGGCTGGCCGCAGAACTCGGGATCAAGTTCGCCCCCGGCGCCGAGGGCAAGGTCGGCGGGCGTGTCGCCTACCACCGGGACATCGACCAGGACCTCCACGTCCGGGGCTATGTCGATACTGGCGACCAGGTGCTGGTCGACAAGTTGTCCTACCATTTCCGCAAACCCAGGCGGGGGGAGGTCTTCGTGTTCAACACGAAGCACATCGACGGCATCAACCTGGAGAACCCCGACCACGGGTCCCAGCACTACATCAAGCGGCTGGCCGGCCTGCCCGGCGACGAGCTGTCGATCCGTTCGGGTGACCGCAAGCTCTACGTCGGCGGACAACCCGCCTCCGAGCGGTACCTACAGCGGGTCTGGGAGGGGACAGGCGAGGGCTATCGCGGTTACGGTTTCGTGAACCCGGACAAGACCGGCGAGTGGGACGAGGGCGTCCGGGATGGGGAGCGGGTGTACGCGTTGGGGGACGGGCGCTATATGGCCCTGGGGGACAACAGCTACAACAGCTCCGACAGCCGCATGTGGGGCTCCGTGCCAGAGCCCAACGTGGTCGGCCCCGCCTTGATGGTCTACTGGCCGTTCGAGCACTGGGGCAAGATCCGCTAGGTCGCCCCCCGCCACGGCGCCATGGCACCCGAGTTCACCTGGCTGGCGGCGGGGGCTGTCGGCTACCTGGTCGCCATGGGCTGCAACCCCCTGCGGGGTTTCTTCGCCGACGGTTTCAACCTGATCCGCGAGCGGGGCAGGATCCGTCTTTGGGTGCCCGTCGCCGCCCTGTCGCTGGTTCCGCTCGCCGCCGGTGTGCTCCCTGGTGACCGAGGGGGCGGTGCGGCGAGGGAGGCGAGGGCGTCGCGGGTGGGGCTGGAGGTCGTCGAGGCGGCGGCGGCGGACAGCGCCGGGCTGTTCAGTTCGGTGGTCGGATACCGGCTGCCGGGCCAGGCGCGCGAGCTCCCGGTGAAAGTGCGTGCCGCGCTCACCCTCGCCGCGCTGCTCTGGGCGGCGGCGGTCGTCGGGGTCCAGTTCTTCATCTTGGTGGCGCTCTACCTCGGGGTGGTGATGCCGGAGCGCGACCCGGGATGGCTCGGCCTGTTGGATTTCGCCTGGCGCCGTACCCTGCGCTGTTGGCCGTGGGTGCTGGGGGTCGCGGCTTTCGGTGCGGTGCCGTTGTGGGTCCCGGCCGGGGGCTTGTTCGACTTGCTCCTTTGGCCGGCCGCTGCCCTCATCGCCGCGGTGTTCGCCTTCGTCCAGGTCTCCCTGCTCTCCGGCGAGCGCGACTTCGGCGACGCGGTGCGCGCCAACTTCCAGTGCTGGCGCAAGCTGCCCTACCCGATGCTGTGGTTCATCGCCATCGCCTGGGTGCACCTCTTCCTGCTGCACGTGTCCGACGCCCTGACCTCCCGGTCGCTCGATGGGCACGCCGCGCTCGGCTGGGTGTGGGCTGGCCTGGTCGCCTTCATCCGCGCCGGCGTCCTCGTGTGGCTGCTGGCGGCGCTGGTGCTGCTATTTTGCACCAAGACGAAAAACCCGAGCCGCCGTAGGATCCGGCCATGAACCGAGCGCCCGAGACCGACGACCCCGAGGCGATCACCGCCGCCGCCAAGTCGAACCTGGCCTTCGCCCTGGCCTGCCTGCCCCGGGAGCGCCGCCGGGACATGGTCTCGTTCTACGCTTTCTGTCGCGTGGTGGACGATATCGCCGACGAGCCGGGGATGCCGGACGCGGAGCGGCGGGAGCGGCTGGCGGCCTGGCGCGAGGGGCTCGTGGGGGGGTTCGAAAACCCAGGCCGGATCGAGCGCGAGGTGGAGCGCCTGCGCGCGAAGTACGACATCGATACCCAGTTGCTGGTCGAGGTGGTGCGCGGGATGGAGATGGACGTCGGGGAGGTGCGCTACGAGACCTTCGAGGAGCTCAAGGGGTACTGCTACCGCGTCGCCTGTGCGGTCGGGTTGGTGAGCTTGAAGATCTTCGGGGCCAGGTCGGAGGCGAGCGAGCGATATGGCGTCGATCTCGGCTATGCGCTGCAGCTCACCAACATCCTGCGCGACGTCGGGGAGGATATGCGCGAGGGGCGGATCTACCTGCCGCGCGAAGACATGGCGCGGTTCGGGGTGAGCGAGGACGACCTGCGCGAGCGGGGGGGCGGCGAGGCATTCGGCGAGCTGATGGCCTTCGAGGCGGGGAGGGCCGAGGCCTACTTCCGCGCTGCCGCCGAGGGGCTCCCCGCCGCCGACCGGCGCGCGTTGCGCGCCGCCCGCCGCATGGGGAAGATCTACCACGGGATCCTCGCCAAGATGCGCAAGGATGGTTTCAAGGTGTTCGAAAAGCGATACCGCATGGGGCGACTGCGGATGCTGGCGATCCTCCTGGGCCTGTAGCCGGCGCCGACAGAGGTCGGGCCGGGCTCAGAGCCGTTTTCTGAAAGGGGGCGAACGCTAGCCCCCGGCCCCGGCAACCTCCGCGCCGGCGTCCGCCACCGGGGCGGGGGATGGGGTGTCGGATTGGGGTTCCGCCTCTGCGGCGGGTTCGGGGCGACCTTCGCCGGAACCGTCGTTGCCGCCGCCGAGCCAGCCGGCGACCTCCTCCTGGATCGCATCGACCTCGGCGAGCTTGAGCATCGGGTCGCGGACGATGAAGGCGTCCCCCGTCTTGATGTGCTCGTAGAACAGCAGCCGCGTCTCCTCGCCCTCCTTCGCGTCCACCTGCTTGAGGAGTTTCTTCCTCTCCAACATCAGGGCCAGGATGTAGCGGGCGTTTTCGCTGCTGGCCTCGTCTTCCTCGATCAGGCGTCGAAGCAGGGTCTCGGCGCTCTCTTTCTCCACCACTTCGGGTTTCTTATCGGCGGTCTCGGGGGGTTCGAAGTTCGACCGCCAGAAGGAGTAGGGTGCGGGGGCGTCTGCCGCTTCGGCGCGGGCGTTCCAGGCCTCCTCGCAGTAGTCGCGGCGCTCGTATCCGTCCTCCCCCTGGTTGCGAAAGATCGCCGCGAAGATCGTCTCGCCATCCTCGAACGGGCGCCCGGTGTCGTGGCAGGAGCTGGTCCGGGTCCGGATGTTCCAGGTTTCGTTCAGCGCCATGGGGTCGGGGGGGATCGGGTTTGCGGCGGGCGGGTCAGGCCGCCGAAGGCCCGTGCCGCGGGTCGCCGCGCCCGTCCCGGGAGGCCAACCCGGTAACCCAATTCCAGGCGCCCGCAAGGCTCGGTTTCGGGAGGTGGCGGTTGTTGGTGCGCAGGTGTAGGAGCGCCAGCCCGATGGCGGCGAGGACGAGGTTGGTCGACCAGGCGCCGAGGAAGGCCGGCATGTGCATGCCCTGGCCGAGAGCCAGTAGGAAGTTGGTCGATACCAACATGCCGAAGAACACCAGCATGGCGGTCGCCACCCCGCCCATCATGCCGCGGCGGGAGAAGACGATGCCGAGGGGGGCGGCGACCAGCGTGATGACGAAACAGCTCCACGGCAGAGCCCAGCGGTAGTGCCAGTGCGTGCGGAAGGGGGCGAGCAGCTTCTGCGGCTGGTCGGAGTTCGTCTTGATGTGGAAGGCGAGCCCGGGGACGCCGAGGTGCTCGGGGTTGAGGCTCTCGCTGTGGATCTTCCACGGGGTCTCGCGCCAGCCGGGGATCATCTCGTTGTCGAACTTGTGTTGGTGGGCGACGTTGCCCTCCTCGTCGAAGAAGATCTTCCGGCCCGAGATGAGGCGCCACTCGCGCGTGTGGTAGTGCCACGCCGCCTTGGAAGCGAAGTAGGCGACCTTGGTGCGCCCGCTGAGGTCGCTCTCGTAGATCTCGATGTCCCGCAGCTTCTCCGTGGCGATGTCGTAGGGGATCCTGCCGACGAACCACGTCCGGCGGTCCTCCCGGTTGCGGTAGAGGCGCGCCCGCACGGAGTACCTCCTCTTGCTCTTGGCGGTCTCGCTGTCGTCCTCGATCGCCTCGAGGATCCCCCCCTTTCGCCCCTCCGCCTCCGGGGCCCACTCGTAGTTGAGGGCCAGGGTGATCAGCGACGAGTAGAAGCCGACGAAGAACAGCGGCAGGAGGATCTTCGGCAGGCTCCTGCCGGCGGTGAGCATCGAGATGATCTCGTTCGACTTCGACATCTTGCCCAGCGAGTAGAGCAGCGCGAGCAGCAGGGTGATCGGCAGGATGAGCACGACGATCTGCGGGATCTGCACCACGTAGAACTGCACCACGCTGCCGAAGGGCGCATCGATCTCGAAAAAGTCCGGCCCGTTGTCGCTGAGGTCGATCACCAGCCAGACCGCGATGAAACCGACGAAACAGTAGGCGAAGGGGGTGAGGAACTGGCGCAGGACGTACTGCGAGAGCAGCGGGGCGCGGGAGTATAGCCAGACGAGCAGCGGCGGGCTGAGGATCAGGCCCCCGGTGAGGCCGAGGCGGAAGATCGAGTTCATCGGCGACGGCTCCACCCCGGCGAACTCCAGCTTCGACGCGCCGTGGGTCACGATCTCGGAGGTGATCCAGACCGCGAACACCGCGGCGCTCCCGATCGCGGCGGCGGCGAACGGCGGGCCATCGCGGCGGGCCCGCACCAGCACCAGGGCGAGGACGGGGAGCATCGACCACAGGCCGAAGAAATACGACTCGCGTACGTATTTGAAGATCGCCAGCCGCTCCTGGCCGTCTTCGATGATGCCGATCGGGTCGTCCCAATAGATCGGCAGGCAGCGGAGCAGGGCGTGCAGGCAGGCCAGGGCGGTGACCGACAGTGCCAGGATCGAGGGTGCCCGGGGGTGCTCGTAGAGCCAGCGCCTCAATGCCGTCAGTGGCTGAGCCTGTCTGCGTGGACTGGTCGTGTGGCGCGGCATCGCTGTGGTTCGGCGAGTGTCGGGCGCACGCCCGACCCGGTCAAGGGGCGGCGTGATGAAGGGTTTTTCATACCGCGGGGAGGATCGCCTCGATGCCCTCGTGGGCGGCACAGAGGTCTTCGATCTCGGCGGAGTCCATCACCAGGAAGGCGGTCGATAGGGCGTCGGCGAGCGCCGCCGAGGGCGCCAGTGCCCAGGCGTTGCCCTTGCTGGCCGGCACTGGCCTGCCGGCGCGGGGGTCGATGATGTGTTCGCCACGCTCGGTGAACGCGGATCCGCTGAACGCCCTGTCGGCCAGCCGGATCGTCTCGCCGCCGGGGATCCCCTGGCCGACTGGCCAGCCCTCGCCCTCAGGGCCGGCGCCGACCGCCAGCAGCGTGCTGCCGCCGGCGTCCAGCAGCGCGTTGTCGATGCCGGAGCGCCGGAGGAGGACCGCCATCTGGTCGAGCGCGTACCCTTTGCCGATCCCGCCCAGATCCAGCCATAGGTCGTCGCCGAGCACGGTGACCCCGGTGCGGTCGGGGTGGAGCTCGACCTTCCCGATGCCGACAGCGGAGCGCGCGCGGCGCAACTCGCCTTCGCTGGGTTGCCTCGGGGCGTGGTCGGGGGTCGCCCATACCGCGAGCAGCGGGCTCATGGTGATATCGAACGCGCCGCCGGTGGCCTCGTGGACGTCTTTGGCGAGGGCGATGCAGTCGTACGCGGCGGGGCCGACCGGGGTGCTCTCGCCGGCGGCGAGGCTGTTGATCCGGGAGATGTCGCTGTCGGAACGGAACCGGCTGAGCTCCGCCTCGAGCGGCTCCAGGTCGCGCAGCGCTTCGGCCGCCGCGCTGCGCGCTTTCGCCTCGCCGGTGCCGGCGACCATGATCTGGAACTCGGTCGCCATCGCGTGGGCGCCGAGTTTGTGCACCGGCAGGCTCATTGGGAGGCGGCCGTCCGGCGGTCGACCATCGCCGAGAACAGCTCCTTTTCGATGTAGATGTGCAGCATCACGTTGTCGCGGAGGTTGCAGAGGTCCGGCCCGATGTAGCGGTCGCCCAGCAGGGGCCCCAGCGCCGCCGAAAACTCCTCGTCGGCGATCACCACGTCGGCGAACACCTCCGCGCCCGGGGCAGGGTAGTAGCCGGCGCGCCCGATGTCCCGGAAGTAGTAGGGGAGGGGCCAGCCCGTCTCGGGGTGGAAAACCTGGACCGAGAGTTCGGGTTCGATGGCGCGCAGCTCGGCGACCTGGGCCACCAGCTTGTTGACCAGGCGCGGCGAGGTGTGGGAATAGGCGTAGGGGTTGCGGTCGCCGTGGGCGGGGAACTGGAAATTCGCGACCCGGTCTTGCTGGAACAGATGCCAGCACCCTGCGGCGAAGGCGAGGCCCAGGACCGCCCGGCCGAGGGGGCGCGCGCGCTGGAAGAGGAAGCTCGCGCCCGCGCCTGCGAGCAGCGTGGCGGCATGCAGGAAGGCGAGGATGGACCACGGTGTCTTGTAGGCGATCACCGAGTAGATCAGCAGGGTCACCACCGCGTAGACCGCGAGGACCCTCAGGAAGATGCGGTGGTCCCGGGGGTAGGAACTCGAGAAGGCGGCGGCCAGGGCACCGACGCCCGCCAGGGCGAGGACCATCGCCTCGCTCCAGTTGAACAGTTCCATCTCGCGCCACCACAGCAGCCCCAGGTAGTAGGTGGAGGGTTTCTCGTGGCCGCTGCCCCCGGCGCGGTCGAGGTAGTTGAGATAGGTGGTGTAGCTATCTACGATCGCTGCCGGCTCGGTGAAGAACACAGAATACAAAGCGGCCGACAGCGCCACCGACACCGCCAGGCCCACCGCGAGGTGGACGGCCAGCGGCCGGAGCGGCGCCATCCGGAGGCCGGGGTCGCGCCGCCACTCGCAAAGGGCGGCCACCGCGACTGCCGCGGCCAACGCGGCGATCGAGATGACGAAAGTCTCCTTGGTGGCGTGCATCCACGCACCGCAGATCGCGGCGCCCACCATCCAGGCGGCCGCCGGCTTGGTGAAATAACGCCACAGGCAAAACAGGAACAACGCCAGCAGCAGCACCAGGGGTAACTCCATAATGTAGTACCGGCTGTAGTAGACGTGCATCGGTGAAAGCGCCGCCAACAGGGCCGCCGCCCCGACCCCGACCCCGCCCAGCGGCCCCCAGAAAAGCGCAGCCGCCAGGACGAGCGCGATCCCACAGAGCGCGGGCGTCAGCCGCAGGACGGGCTCGCTCAACTCCCCGTAAGAGCTGGCTCCGGCCAACCATGCGACCGGGATCGACAGGTACAGCAGGCCCGGGCCATGGCCGTCGTGGGGGTTGTACTGGAAGCCGCCCCCGCCCATCAGCGTCCCGAGCCGCTCGGCTTGGATCGCCTCGTCGGTATGCATCGGGCGAAGGTCGAGCTGTGCCGTGCGCAGGTAGCTACCGATCCCGAGCGCGATGAGGAGCGCGGTGGCGGCGGCGAGGTTCTGCGGGCGGAGGCGCATCGGGAGAGGGCCATCCTATGGCTGGCGGGCGCCGATGCAACCCGCGGCACGGTTGGGGCGATGGGGCCGCGGCGGGGAAGTACGCGGACAGGGACTCGAACCCTGGACCAATTGGTTAAAAGCCAACTGCTCTACCAACTGAGCTATCCGCGCGTTTTTGCCACAGGCGCAGATCGCCTGCGGGCGGAAAGGAGGGGGGGATGATACGTCCGATGGCGGTGCGCGCAAGGGGATTTTGAGCCGTCTCGAACCCTTCCGCTCGCTGGCGCTCCCTGAAGGATTGGCCTCCGGCCCTGCGGTGTCGTTCGCTCCGTTCACCTTGTGGGAGCCGCTGTGCGGCGGGCAGGCCCCCGCCCGCGCGAAGCGCATTGTCAGGAGCGAAAGCGACGCTGCGGAGCCGACCAGCGGGGAGGATAAACCACCGGTTCGAACCCTTCTGCTCGCTGGCGCTCCCTGAAGGGTTCGAACCTTCGACCTACGGATTAGAAGTCCGTCGCTCTATCCAACTGAGCTAAGGGAGCGAACCCGGGCTCGCCCGACCGCCGGACGGTTACCATGCGCAGGGGGCTGACGCAAACCACCTCGTTGTCGCGCCCCCAAAGAGCTGCGGGTCAGCGCTGGAGGTTGGCGATGATCTTCGAGTGCAGCGCCCGGGTCAACTCGGTGATCGGACCGTCGAGGGGGATCTCGATCCAGCTGGTACCAGAACCGTCGTCGGTGAAAAACATCTTCGCCGAGGGCTGGGCCGCCTCGATCGTCGTGCTGGGGACGCCGAAGCGGAGCTTGCCGGAGAAGACGTAGCGCTCCTCGATGGGGAGGGGCTCGGCCTCCGTTTCCCCTTTATCGTCGGCGGTGGGCGGGAGCCCCTCGGGATCGGGCTCCTCGACCGCAGAAACGGTGAAACTTCCGCGCAGCGTGCCGATTCCGCCACAGGTCGCGTTCAGGTCTGTCACCCGCCACTCGCCCCCGCTCGTCTCGAACTCGACCGAACCGCTGGTGAGTGGCAGGTGGCGGATACGGGTCGACTCGAGCAGCAGGGAGAGCGCCTCGAACGCGGGGATGTTGCGCAACTTGGCGTCGAGAAACTCTAGCGTGGCGTCCGCCTCCAGGCCGGAGCGCGTGTTCGGGGAACCGGAGATCGCCACGGTGGCGTTGGCGCGACCACCGAGGAAACGCCGGTATTCAGCCGGCACCAAGTTGGTCAGCGATGCCTCGCCCAGCGACATCTGGAGATCGACCTCCGGGACGGGGCCGAGGCTGATCGCGCCGGTGAGGTCGGCCTCACCCTTGCCGGCGAGCTTGAACCCGGCGTCCGAAAACAACAGTTGGCCATCGCGCACCTGCACTTCCAGCGACTCTATCGAGAGACCCCTCCACCAGTTCTGCGAAAGCTTGCCGCCGGTGAAGCGGAACGTCCAACCCCAGGTCTCGGGGACGATGTCCAGTGGCGCCCCGATGATCGACCCGCGGGTGGTCGACGAGACCCCCCACCGGAGGTCGGCGTCGGCGATCTCCATCCGGTCGAAGCGCACCCGTTTGAGGTTCGGGTCGATCCCGAACCCGGCACCCACCAGGGCGGGTAGGGCGGGGCCGTCGCCGGACAGCTCGGTGCTGCGCCCGACCCGCAGGGTCATGTCGTGGTTGGCGATGTTCAGGTCGTCCAGCTTCCACGCCTTGCGGAACAGGGCGGACTTCGGCATCGTGAAGGCGATCGACGACGCGTCCAACTCCTTGAAGAAGGCGGTCTCCGACGGGTGACTCATCGGCGTCCCTTCCTGGCTGTCTTCTTCCTCGTGCCCTTCGATCTGCGGGCCGCGCCCGCGGCCGTTGCCACTTTGGC
>JANQMB010000110.1 GCA_028280355.1 Verrucomicrobiales bacterium | reverse complement strand
GATCTCGCGCCAGGCGGCGGCCTCGTCGAGGCCGCCCTACCTTCGCCCATGGCGTCCGCGCATCCGCGACGCGGTAGGGCGCTCTCGCCACTGCCAGCGCGAAGCGCATCTCTATGGCGAAGCCAAACGGCAGAGCCGAGCGCAGCGAGGATAAGAGCGCCGTGGGGGCGATGCCGGCGTACAACTCGTTTTAAAGTGCTCTGGGGAAGCCGCCACACGCTATCTGCGCCCCTCCAGAGAAGTTGGGGCGGCTGGAACCGAACTTGGAGTCCGCAAACAGGGCGCCCCCGCACCCTCGCAGAGCCCCACCTCTGCCTGCCGCATCCCCCGCTTCTCTCGATCAGGGCTTGATCAGCTCGTCGAAGGTCTTCTCCAAAGCCCCACCTCCGTCACCGTCGGTGGGCAAGGTGGGGATGCGCGTGCCGGGCAGGGCGCGCCCGCTCTCGCGGAGGAACTCCTCCCTGGCCCGCTCGAGCCGGGGGGTGAGGTCTTCGCGGGGTTCGTCGATGAGGCCGCTCAGGGTGACCGTCACCCAGGAGAAACCGTCCTTCTCCGGACCGAAGAACGCGGGCTTGCCGCCCTCGATCTTGGACACGTCGGCGTCGGGCAGGCCGAGCTCGAGCCGGCCGCTCAGGCTGCCGTCGTCCGTGTGCACGACGATGTTGCCACGCAGCTGGAGCAGCGAGGGGTGCTCGCCGCGCAGGTCGTAGAGTTCCATCTTGCCGGCGGAACGCCGGTAGCGCCCCTCGAAGTTGCGGAACTGCACCCGCGCCAGCTGTGACTCGCCGAGCCCCAGCGAAAGGCGCTTGAGCACGGTGCCGCTGAACACCAACCCCCGGGACGAAAAGCCCCCCTCCGCCTTCAGCGAACCGGCCTGGGCTAGGGCGCCGCTGATCTGGAGGTCGCCATCGATCCGGCCGCTCAGCTGCTCTTTCGCCCAATAGGGGTGGATGATCTCGCGCAGCTCGATGTCGGAATACTCGACAGCCAGCTGGTAGGCGCCGTCCCCGCGCGCGCTCACCTTGCCGGTCAGCGCCGCGGCGCCATTGCCGACGTGCAGCAGCGAGGAGCGCCGGATGTTGTAGACCCCGCCGGCAACGTCGCCGGAGATCGCCTCGATGCCGAACTCCGGCCAGGTCGGGATCGCCAACTTTCCGCCGCGGAGGCTGAGGCCGACCGCGGGGCTCGAGAAATCGCCCGTGCTGAGGTTCGACGCGGCGACGAACGGCTCCGTGGCCGGCATGCGCCCGTCCCAGAACAGGTCACAGTCGGCGACCTTGATCCCGCTGAGATCGACATGCTTGGGGGCGCTGTCGAGCCCCAACCCGGCAGCCACGAACGGTCGCCTGATTTCCCGGTCAGCCGAGGAGAGGCCACCGATCCCCTCCCGCCCCGCCCCGGGGGCGGGGCGCCCGAAACGGAACGACCCGCTGACCGCCTGCACGAACCCCAGGCGCCAGTCGGAGGAGAGCATCGTCGACGGCTGCAGGCGCGCGCGCAGGGCGCTGATCTCACCCTCGCGCAACAGACCGTCCGGCGCCCCGGTGAGCACGGCCTTGCGGGTGCCAAGGTTGAGCCCGCGGAGATGGAACCGGCCAAACTCGATGTCCGCCCCCACCAGCTCGGAGATACGGGCGCTGGCGGAGTTCCGGAACCCCTCGCCCCGGACCCGGGACAGCATCAGCATGTAACCGCCGATCAGCAGCAGCACGAGCGGCACCACGCCGAAGACGGCCAGGCGGCGGAGCATCTTGATCCGCTGCTCCCGGATCTTTTTCGGCTGGTGGCTCCGGCGCTTGCGGCGCCGGCGCACCTCGGCGACCTGCGTGCTGCCGTCCTCCCCCTTGATGACCTCGACGCGGACAGGCTGGCTACTGCTGCCATCGCGTCCGCCCCCGTTCTGCTGCTGGCGCAACTGGTCCATCATCTCCTTGTAGGAGTAGCTGGCCTTGTCTCGGGGTGGCTCTGTCGGGTTCATCTAGTGTGGTGGCGCCGCTGCGCGTGGCTCGGGGTTCAATTTTGCAAAGCCGGGCCTCTAGGCAAGGGCGGGTTTCCTGTCCTCCCCCCTCCCGACATCGAACGATCTCGCACCCCGTGACACCGGCACCTACTGGGGGCGTGCGTTGACCCTCCCACCGGAGGGGTCGATCACATCCACCCGGACGAAAATCATCACCGCGCGCTGGATCCGGTCGACGCCCTTCGACCGGAAAAACCGTCCGAAGAGCGGCGCGTCGCCGAGCAACGGGACGGAGTCCTCCACCTGCTGCGACCGCTCCTCGTAGAGCCCGCCGATGACCACCGTGGCGCCGTCCCAGACCACGACGCTGGTGTTCTCGCGGGTGGTGCGGAACACCGGCTGCAAGATGCGATTGTCGGTCAGCGGCAGGTTCTGGAACTGGCCCAGCGCGTTCGTCGCCGCGGTAGTGATCGGCGACCCGTAATTGATAAAACCCTCGAACTGCACCAGCTCGGGCGAAAGATTGAGCTCGACGGTATAGCCGTCGGGGCCGACGACCGGTTCGACCTCGAGGTGGGTTCCGACCGGCCGCACCTCGAAAGCCGTCGGGTGGGCCGGGGTGACCGGGAAGGACTCCACGCTCGCCGCACCGACCCCGCCCAGGCCACCACCGCCGCCGCCGCCGACCCCGCCACCGTCGAAGGTCTGCGGGATCTCTGGGGGGTCATATTCCGTCGGGTAAGGGAACTCCCGGATGATATCGACCACGGCGCGCTGGCCAGAACGGGTCACGATGCTCGGCCGGGTCAACACGTCCGCCCCCTTGAGCTGAGACAGGCCGCGCATCACCACCTGGAACTGCGGGTCGGTGAACGCGCCGCCGACCCCGAACACGCCCGGCGCCTTCAGACTGGCGGGGTTCGCCATCGCCGCCCCGCCCTGGAGCAAAAGGCTGTTGATCGAGTCCCCCTCGTTCCACTGCCGCCCGCTGCGCAGGCCGGCCGTCAGGGGGTGGGTGCCGAGCGGCACCTCGCCCGCCCCCGGGGGGATGAAGGTGTACTCGCTGCTGCGCTCGCCGGTCGCCCCCGTGGTCGCCGAGTTGCCGAAAGTGCCGCCGCCGCCGAAGACGCGCGAGGACCCGGGGACGTTGAACTGGCCGAGCAGCCAGTCGAAACCGATCTCGTTCAGCTCGTTGGTCGCCACGTCGATCATGGTCACCCGGATCTCCAGCTGCTTCGGCACCTCCTGGTACATCGAGTCCACGACGGCCTCGATAAGGTCCAGGTTGCCCTGGGTGTTGCGCACCACCAACATCGTCTGCCCCTTCCCCATGAAAGCCGTCGCCCCATCCGGGAAGGTCACCCCGTGCTGCATGAGGACCTCCTTCGGTCCGAGCCGCCTGACCTGCAGGCCGCGCCCGGGCGCCTCGGGGGTCGCCGCGAACGGGTCGTCCACCTCGGCGGCGCCGCCGCCCACCGCCGCGGTGTCGAGGAAATCGGGCGGCACCCGGAAACGCTTGGTGACCAGCGCCTGCGAGGCGTAGGCCTGCGAGGTGATCCGCACCGCGAAGGCGTCGGCGTGGAAATGGGTGCCGGTGTCACGGGTGACGTGTTTCAGCACCACGCCGATGGGGACGTTGCGCAGCCTGAGGTTCACCCTGGCGTTGCGCGCCGCCTCGTCGCCGGGCTCGAGCCTGAGGACGAAATTGATCCCCTCTCCGGTGATGTCGGCCTGCTGCGACTTCAGCGTGAGGTACTGGACGACGTCCTCGAGGCTAGCGTCGTCGAACTCGACGTTCTCGATCACCGTCGAATAGAGCTTCTGCTCGACCGTGTCCGGCACCGCGCCCCCCCTGTCCTCACCGATCCCGAACGCGTCCGATATCTCGACGACCTGGCTCTCCCAGGCCCCTTCGACCTGCCGCAGCATGCGGTTCCTGGTGTGGTCGCGCGCCGACTTCTGATAGCCGAGGATGTGGTGCTCCACCTCCTCCATCCCGCGGCGGGCGGCGGTGTTGTACTTGTCGATCCGGAGCACCGACGCGTAGTGGCCCGAGGCCTTGTCGAAATCGCCGATGCGCATCGCCCCCTCGGCGAGCACCAACAGGCGCTGCACCTCGGCGACCTTCTCCTGATGTTCTGGCGTCCTCGCCCTGTTGTACCATTCCGGGTCGGCGAGCCGGCTCTTGATCTTGCGCGCCGGCGTGTAGTCGGGGGCCACCGCCGGGTCGAGCACCCGGTCGATCACCCGCTCCGCCTCGGCGAACTCCGCCGCCTCGATCAGCTGCATCGCCCGCTTCGTCGACGCCACGGCGAAACGGTCCCGCGCCAGATCCCGCATGCGGGTCGAGGTCGGCGACGGGGTGAGGCCGTTGTAGGCGCTGGCGTATCTCGCCACCGCCTCGGCGTAGTCACCCGCCGCCATCAGGTCGTCCCCCTCGACCACCAGTTTCTCAGCGGCGAACATCTGGGCCTGCCTGCGGGCGATCTCCCCCTCCACCGCCCCAGAGACGGAAGCCCCACCAGCCGGTGGATTCGACAGGACAACCCCCACCATCGCCACCCAGAGCCCTATGGCAACAATGCCAGAGGAGAGGCGCAAGGCACCACCGCGCACGCCAACAGACGTCCGCCCTTTCCTAGGGGAGCTCAAAATGCGGGGCATTCGGTTGAGAGGGACGCAACCATAGGCAGAACCTCCGCCCTTTGTAACGCGCAAAGTTCGCCAGATGGCGCTTTTCCACCTCCCCTAAGCATCCCCCCAGACGGGCAGCACTATCAACACAAGTTGCTGGATATCAATCCATTACCATGCCTCAATCCCGTCTCGTCCGGATCGCGAACGGAAACTCCTGCTGCTGCTCGCACACCTCCCCCCGCCCGTCCGCCCCCCACGGAACCCGCCGCCGCAGATAATTCGCCAATTCGGACAATCGCCGCCATAGCGAGGTGAGGGCGAGATCGATTCGACGGAGCAGCTTGTTGTTTGTGTTCATCCGAACATAATACTGTTCATCAGAACAAAATCAAGCCACGCACCTGCCCCAGATCGCAGACCGCCGTGGCGGGGCGGGGCGGGGCGACCAGCGGGCCACCTCCCCCCGGGCGGACCCTTCCCTAAACTGGCGTTTTCTAGTTGGTACCGGGGGCGCGAACTCGCACTGTGTCCCCCGCCCAGAAAAAATGTCTGACCTCCCGCGCAACGCCCGCCTCTTCGCGCTCTTCCGGGTGTTCTTCAACTGCCGCTTCTACTACCCGGTGTACTTCGTGATGTACACCGACTTCGGCCTCAGCGTCGCCGAGTTCGCCACCCTCAACCTGGTCTGGGCCGTGGCCATCGTCGTCCTCGAGATCCCGTCGGGCGCGCTCGCCGACCAGATCGGCCGCAAGCGGCTCGTGGTCGGCGCCGCCGCCCTCATGGTGCTCGAGATGGTCGTACTGTTAGTGACGCCCCCCCACACCGGGATCGTGTTCTGGATGTTCGCGATCAACCGCGTGCTCAGCGGCGCGGCAGAGGCCGCCGCCAGCGGCGCCGACGAGGCCCTGACCTACGACAGCATCCCGGCCGAGAGCCGCGACGCGGTCTGGCGGCGCACCATGAAGCTGGCGATGATCGGCATGTCGTGCGGCTTCATCGTCACCTCGGTCGTCGGGGCGGCGTCCTATTCCCCCGACTTCGTCAACTGGCTGTTCGGCACCTCGCTCACCAAGGGCGACACCCTCAAGATCCCGCTCTACCTCAACCTGGCCACCGCCCTCGCCACCCTCGCCATCGCGCTGCGTTTCGAGGAGGCCGGCGCCCCTTCTGCGGGCGGGGGCGCCGGGGCGATCCGCGGCAGCTTCGCCGGCACCTTCCGCGCCGGCCTGTGGATCCTGCGCTCGCCGGCGGCCACCTCCCTGATGCTCATCGGCCTTTTCTACGACAGTATCATCAGGGTCTTCTACACCGTCTCGTCCAACATCTATAAACTGCTGCGGCTCCCGGAGGCGAGCTGGGGCCTGATCGGGGCCGTCGCCTCGGTGTTCGGGATCGGCGCCGCGATCGCCTGCGAGCGGATGGCGAAACGCTACCACGCCACGGCGAACTTCGCCTTCGTCTCGTGCCTGGTCTTCCTGGGCTGCCTCGCCCTCGCCAACCTGCCGCCGCTCTGGGGGGTCGTCCTGTTGCTCCCGATCATGATCTCGATGCGCTTCCTGCACTATTTTCTCTCACACTATCTCAACATGGTCACGCCCTCTCGGCAGCGGGCGACCGTGCTCAGCTTCAGGGGGGTCACCATGAACCTGGCCTTCGGGGGGCTGACGCTGCTGTTCGGGGTGCTCACGTCGCGGCTCGCGGGGGAGCCGGCCAACGCGGGTAGCGACGACCCGGAGCTGGCGGCGTTCGGCGACGCGCTGGGCTGGTGGCCGGGGTACTTCGCCGCCGGGGCGGTCGCCATCTCGCTGTTCATCCGCCTGCGCTACCGGGCGAGCCTGACCCGCCTCGTGGCCGACGCGAGATCGGAGGTCGAGGGGCAGCCGGCCGGGTAGATCTACAGTTGATGGACACCGCCATCCGTCCCTACACTACCACCTATGGGGGGGATCCCCTCTCCCACCTCCCGATGAACTTCGCAGTATTCTCCATCCACATCGCGCTCGCCGCCGGGGTCCTCGCCGCGGGGGCGGCGGCGGCCACGCCGGCAGAGCTGCTCGCCTCGACGGACGGCAAGGCGACGGCGCAGACGGCAGACGGGGGGATCAGGCTGGAGCTCGAGGGAACCGGGCTGACCGCGACGGCGGCGCACCCGCCGACAGGTGCCGACCACGGGGGGGAGGCCGGGGGGGCGGTGCCGCTGGTTGGCCATTACAACGGCGAGAGCGGTGGCGTCCTGAGGCTCCGCTTCGGCCCCCCGAAACCAGAGCCGGAGGCCGGCGGAAAACTGATCGCCTTCTGGAAGTTCGACGAGGCGGAGGGCGCCGAGATCGCCGACCTCAAGGCACCGGACGCCCCCGCCAAGATCGTCGGAGCCGTACCCGAGAAGGAGCGGCCGCCTGGCGTCGGCTTCGGCGAAGTCCGCGCCCTCCCGCTCGACGGAAAATCACACGTGCAGACGCAGTTCAGCGCCCCCCTCGACGGACACCACAGCATCTGCATGTGGGCGAAGACGGGGGGGGCGGGGGTGCTGCTGGACAAGGGCGAACCCGACGCCGGGGGGCCGGCCGCCGGTTCGAGGCTGGTCCACATCGGCGACGACGGCCGGCTCAGGGCGATCATCGACGGCCCCGGGGGGAGTTCGCTCGAGAGCAAGACGGCGCTCAACGACGGCCGCTGGCACCATTTCGCCTGGACGGTCTCGCCCACCCACCACCGGCTGTTCGTCGATGGGAAACTCGAGGACGAGGTGAAGGAGATCGCGGTCCCGCTGGTGGGGAGCGGGGCGGCGCTCCGGTTCGGCAAGGGGATAGAGCGGCCGGCCGGGGGCGGCGCCCCCCGCAAGCTGGCGGCGTTCGCCGGGACCATCGACAACGTCCGCATCTACGACTTCGTCCTCAACCAACGGCAGGTCGGGGGGTTCTACCGGGTCGGCACCAGGCGCAACCCGATCGTC
Source organism: Verrucomicrobiales bacterium (assembly GCA_028280355.1). Classification (GTDB taxonomy): domain Bacteria; phylum Verrucomicrobiota; class Verrucomicrobiia; order Verrucomicrobiales; family DEV007; genus JANQMB01. Next base: position 2,282 of record JANQMB010000110.1, on the reverse strand, counting down.
ATCACCTCAGAGCCCCAGACCGAGATCCGCGTCGGCGAGACGTTCAGCTACAGCATCGAGTTCACCGGCGCACCCTCCGTGCAGTTCCGTTTCATCGGCCTGCCCGACTGGCTGAAGTTCGAGGGCCGCATCACCGGCACGCCGACCGAGGCGGACGTCGGCCGCAGCGGGCGCATCGCCATCGTCGGCCTCTGCCCCTGGGGCCCCGCCCAGCAGGAGTTCCACATCGACGTCCTCCCGGCCCTCGTCCCCGACGGCTGGGAGTTCTCGATCGACGGGAAACCGGCCCCCCTCCGCCGGCTCCCCGACGGCATCGAGGTCGACCTGCCGGCGGGCGAAGGGAAGTGGGAGTTCACCGGGCCGCGGGAAGCCGGGGGGGGCTGACCGGCACCGTCACTTCGTCTCCTCGACCCAGATCACCTCCGGGCCGCGCCGGGTGCGGCAGACGATGTCGCCCGGCTTGCCCACCCAACGGCTGACCGGCAGGCTGAAGAAGAGGATGGCGCGCTTCCGGTAGCGCCGCCCCGCCTCGTCGAGCGCCCCCGGGTCGATCGCCCGCAGGTCGCGGACCAGCTCGCGGTCGGCGCTCCGCAGGCTCCTCAGGCGGACACCCTCGAGGTAGGCGAGATCGTGCCGGTAGAACAACCAGTCCATCTCGTCGGCCGGGCGACCACCCCGGTTGCCCGGCCCGCCGTAGTTCTTCCAATACAGTTTCTCCTTGAGTTCGGGGGACCGCTCCGCCCGCTCCTGCCAGCGCGCCGAGGCCTCGGCGATCGGCAACTGCGGAAATTCGGACTTTTTGAGATAGGTCGGCCGGTGGGCACACGAACCTATAAGGCAAAACCCGGCCGCGAGGGCCGGGGGGAGAACAGACCTCCGGAAAACCATGCCCCCACTCAAGCGGCGCTTTGACCTCGGACAAGCGAAATGGCAAGCTTGTGCCATGCGCCTCCTCAGCCTATGCCTGCTCGGCACCTGCGGTGCCGCCGCCAGCGCCGCCCCCCTGGACCCGGCGGACTTCGAGAAGCTGCACTCGCTCATGCAGCCGACGCGGGAGGAGTCCAGGTGGCTGCAGATCCCGTGGCGCCCGAACCTCTGGGAGGCCCGCCGCGAGGCCGCCGCCGCGGGCAAGCCCATCTACCTCTGGGAGATGGACGGGCACCCGCTCGGCTGCACCTGAAACAACGGCGTCATCGACAGGTTGTCGAGCTTCTCGGACCCGGAGATCGCCGCGGCGCTAAAGACGAAGTTCGTGCCCGCCACCGGCGACGACTGGTACAGCCGGCGGCGCCAGGACGCGGCTGGCGAGTTCTTCCGCTCCGTCGCCGCACAGGGGCCGCGCAAGGGGGGGGGGACCAAACAGGGGCACTATATCCTGACCGCCTCGGGGAAACTGTTAGGCTACAACAACAACCGATCGGTCGAACGCCGCGCCGCGTTCATCCGCGACGCGCTGGCGAAATGGGACGCCCTCCCCGACGCCGAGCGCGCCCCCGGCGCCGTGGAGGTGCCGCCGCTCGGGGCGGGCGACAAGAGATACCACGCCACGCCACCCGAGGACGGCGTGATCCTGGTCGCCTCCGAACGGATGTTGAAGAGGGACGGCGCGGGAGGTTGGGCCGCCTGCACCGCCGACGACCACGAGCACGGCTGGGGACACCACGCGGCCGTCGACCGCATGTGGATCCAGAAGGGGGAGTGGGTGAAGCTCCTCGAAGCCGGTGAGCGGGGCGCAGACGTCCCGGCGCGTCTCGCCCATCGCCTCCTGCGTTTCCACCTGGTCGATTTCACCCGCGGCGAGCCGCCGTTCTGGAAACGCGACGAGGTCCGCTCCGCCGAGCTGACCATCTCGCGGCTCGGCAAGCTCGGTCACTACAAGCTCGAGGGCCGGGCCCTGCTGGCCACCAGCCCGGACCCGGCGGAGGCGGAGCGCGGCTTCGCCGTCGACCTCCTCGGCAGGATCGAGATCAACGGGGCGGGACGCCCTACCCGCTTCGACCTCGTCGCCCTCGGCGAACATTGGGGGGAGGGGCGCTATACCCCCGGGGCTCGCCCTGGCCGCTCGCCACTGGGCATCGCCTTCCGCCTCGCCGACCCCGATGACCCGAAAGACCTCGTCCGCCCCCAGGGCAGCCGCTGGCTAAAGGGATACTGGGAGGCCGAACGTCACTAGCGAAACGAACTCCCCCGAAAGTTCGTCATTCCTTAGTCATTAGACATTAGTCCTTAGTCATTCCTCCCCCCCGCCTCGTAGATCCACAGCACCAGTTCCGTCGCCAGCC
>JANQMB010000332.1 GCA_028280355.1 Verrucomicrobiales bacterium | reverse complement strand
GCACCTCGCCGAGCTGCTCGGCGGCTGCGGCCGCCTGCGGTTCGCCCCTGGGCCCGACGCCAACAGCAAGCGCCTGCCGCTGGCCGAGGCGGCGATCGGCTTCGTTCGCGAGCTGCCCCCACCCGCCACCGATGCCGATCCCGCTACTGCCTGATTTCCGCTTCGCCGCGCCGGGGTTCCTCTGGCTCCTGATACCGGCCGCGGCGCTGGCCTTCCTCGCCGGCGGGCGCGGCGGCGCCAGGTCGATCGCCTTCGCCACCCTGCGACACTTCGGCGACGCGGGCAGGCGCCCCGCGGGGGGGATGGGCAAGCCGGGTCAGCTCTGTTTCGTCGGCGCCCTCTGTGCCGGAACCGTCGCGCTCGCCCGGCCGCAGAAGGTCGACGAGCTCGAGTTCTCCTCCGGGGAGGGGGTCGAGATCGCCATCGCCATCGACGTGTCCTTCTCGATGAAGATCGAGGACTTCCGGCTTGGCCAACACCGGGTCAACCGCCTCACCGCCGCCAAAGCGGTCGTCCAAGATTTCATCAAGGGGCGCCCCGACGACCGCATCGGCCTGATCGTGTTCTCCGGCCGCCCGCACACCCTCGGCCCGCTGACCATGGAGCACGACTGGCTGCTCGAAACCATCGGGCGGGACGTCCGTTTCTACGAGGAGATCGCCCAGGGCACCGCCATCGGCACCGCCATCGCCACCTCGGCCAAGCGCCTCTCGGACAGGGAGGCGGCCAGCAAGGTCGTCGTGTTGTTGACCGACGGCGACCAGACCATCGATGGCCTCTCGCCGGAGGACGCGGCGAAGCTGGCGGCGACGCTCGGGATCAAAGTCTACCCGGTGGCGATCGGGACGCCCGGTGTCCACCGCATCCCGGGGACGCTGCAGACCATGCAGACGAGCTTCGACCTGCCGACCCTCGAACGGGTGGCCGAGATCACCGGGGGGCGGGCTTTCCTGGCCAAGGACACCGGCTCGCTGAAGAAGATCTTCGACCAGATCGACTCGCTAGAAAAAAGCGAGGTCGAGCGGCGCACAGTGATAGAGAGCAAAGAGTACTTCCAGTGGCCCGCCGCGGCTGCCGCCCTGTTGGTCCTGCTGGGGATGGCCTGGGAACTCAGCCTCGGCCGCGTCTCTCCCGCATGAACATCTCCCCGACAGCGCTGACTTTCGGCTCCCCCGCCTGGCTCTGGGCGCTGCTGTTGCTCGTCCCCGCAGCGGCGGCCTGCGCTGCCGGCGCGCAGCGGACGAAGGAGGCGGTCGACCGCCTCGTCTCGCCACGCCTGCGCCGCGCCCTGATCGACGGCGGCGGGTCTCGGCGCTCGAGCTGGCTCCGCTTCGCCCTGCTCGCCCCTGCCTTCGCCGCGCTCGTCCTGGCCCTCGCCAGACCGCAGTGGGGCGAGGTTACCCGGGAGGTCTACGGTGAGGGTCGCAACGTCCTGATCGCCATCGACACCTCGAGGAGCATGTTGGCCGAGGACCTGAAACCCGACCGGCTGACCCAGGCGAAACTCGCCGCACTGGATCTCGTCGACGCCCTGCCCGAGGACCTCATCGGCCTGATGGCGTTCTCCGGCACCGCCTTCCTCCAGGTGCCGATGACCAGCGACCGCTCGGCGCTCTCCGAGGCGATCGAACAGCTGGACACCTACGCCGTCGCCCGTGGCGGCACCAACCTGTCGAGCGCCATCAAGCTGGCCTCGTCGCGCTTCGAGAACGCGGGCGCCAACCAGCACGCGCTGATCCTTTTCACAGACGGCGAGGACCTCGAGGGCCAGGCCATCGAGGAGGCTCGCCGCGCCGCGGCGGAGGGCACCGCCATCGTCGCGGTCGGGGTCGGCTCGGCCGGCGGCGCGATCATCCCCAACCCCGACGCGCGCGGCGCGAGGGACGAGTTCGTCCGTGACCCCGACGGGGAGATCGTGCGTTCGAAACTCGATACCGAGACGCTTGAGAAGATCGCCCGCGCCAGCGATGGTCTCTTCATCCACCTCGACTCCGGAGCCATGAACGCCGAACTCGTCCGCCGCTGCCTGGCGCGCCTCGACACCACCGAGACCGGGACGGGCACCGAGACCGTCCCCGTCGAACGCTACCCGCTGCCGCTCGGCGTCGGCCTCGCCCTGCTCGCGATCTCGACCCTCTGGCGTTCCGGCCTCATCCGCTCACGGCGCAGCGCCGGGCTGGCGCCACCCGCCGCCGCGCTGCTGGCCCTGCTCGCAGCCCCCCCCGCCCGTGGCGGTCCCCTCGGCGACGCCATGGAGGCCTATGCGGACGGCGAGTTCGAGACGGCCGCCGAACGCTACGGGGAGGCCGCCGGGGCCGCCGGCACCCCCGGGCGGCGCCAGCAGCTCCAACTTGGGCTGGGCTCCGCGGCCTACCGCGCCGGCGATCATAACAAAGCGCTGGACGCCTTCGGCAAGGCGCTGGTCAGCGATGACGCAGCCACCCAGGAACACGCGCACTACGGCTTGGGCAACACCCTGTTCCGGGCCGGCGAACAGCGCCTGCAACCGGCGGCCGATGCACCTGCCGCCGCACCCGCACCCCCCACGGGACAGGCCGCCGAGGCCACCCTGCGGGACTGGAGGGGCGCCGCGCGACATTACGAATCGGCGCTCGCCCTCAACCCCGACAACGGAGACGCCGCCCACAACCTCGACGTGGTCCGCCGCCGGATCGACGAGCTGGAGCGCCAGCAACAGGAGAACCAGGAAGAGGAGCAAAAGCCCGAGGACGGACAGGACGACAAACCGCCCGAAGACAACGAGGGATCGGACGAGGAGAAGCAGGGCGACCCCGGAAGCGGAGATGGGGATGACCAGGAGGGCGACGGTGAGCAAAACGACCCGCAGGATCAAGACGGCGACGGCGAACAGGGCGACCCACAAGACCAGGAGGGCGACGGTGAGCAGGGCGACCCACAAGACCAGGAGGGCGACGGCGAGCAGGGCGACCCACAAGACCAGGAGGGCGACGGTGAGCAGGGCGACCCGCAGGATCAGGAGGACGATGGCGAGCAGGGTGACCCGCAGGATCAGGCAGGCGCCGACGGGCAGCTGCGCGAGGGCGACAGCACCTCGACGGGGGGAACCGTCGATCCGGAGACCGGATATTCAGAACAGCAGGCGCGGCGCCAGATCGAGGCCCTGGCCGACGAACAGGGCGACCTCCGCCCCTTGCGGCGGCGGCGGGCCAGCAGCTCACGCCTCAAGGATTGGTGATGCCGAAACTCTCCCAGTTCCTCCTCGCTATCGGGCTCGCCGCC
>JANQMB010000323.1 GCA_028280355.1 Verrucomicrobiales bacterium | reverse complement strand
CGCGCTGTGGGCCTATCAGAAGCCGACCAACCACCCGCCGGTGTCGGCGGCCTCCAAGATCACCCAGTCGGCCTGGCGCAAGGCGGCTGGCGCGGACGGGCACGAGTTCGACGAGCTCGCCGTCCGCCTGCCGACGCTCGCCGCCGGGTTGGCCTCGATCCTCTGCATCGCCCTGCTCGTGAGACGCTGGGGGTTCGGGCTGGCCGGCGCCGCAGCGGCGCTGTTCCTGGCGCTGCACCCCTGGCATATCCGCTACGGGACCGAGGCGCGCGCCTACAGCCTCGCCGTGTTGTGGACGGTGCTCGGCTGCCTGTGGCTCACCTACGCGATCAGCGACGGCAAGGGCCGGTGGCGCTACTGGTTGCTGTTCGGCCTCAACCAGCTGTTGCTGACCTGGAGCCTCCCCAACGGCTTCTGGTATGCCGGTGGCTTCGCCGTCGCCGGGATGGTGGTGGTCTGCTACCAGTGGCGGGCGGGCGAGGACAGGCGGCGGGCCTGGGCGCGGCTGGTCTGCGTCAACGTGATGGCGGCGATGGTCTTCCTGCCGCTCTTCATGCCCAACGTCCTCCAGGCGCTGCGCTGGGGACCGATCAACGACCACGCCGTCCTCACCTGGGACAGGCTCGGCGGTGCGCTCTGCCAGATGGCCTTCGGGATGAACCCCGCGGCCGGGGGCGGCGTCGAATCGGCGGGGCTGCCCTCGCTCGGCGCAGAGCTCGCCCGTTCACCCTGGACGACCTGGCTGACGCTGGCGGTCCTGGTGGTCGGCGTCACGGCAGGGGCGATCCGGCTGTGCCGCACCCGCCCGGGCGGGGCGGTGGTGTTCGGGAGCATCCTCTCCGCCACCGTCCTTTCGTTGCTGATGACCTGGTTGCTCGGGCAGCATTTCTACCACCGCTATATCATCTACGCCCTGGTGCCCTTCGCGGCCTGCTTCGGGATCGGCCTCACCGGGCTGGCGGGGGGGGTCGGGCTCAGGGGGGCGGCGTCCGTCGCGCTCGGGGTCGTCGCGCTCGGGCTGTATCTCTACACCACCCGCGCCCAGCGCAGCCTGCTCGCCACCCGCCCGTACGCGCCCTTCGCGGACGTCGCCGAGCACCTGCGGCTGAGGGCAGGGGAGGGCGGCCCCTCGCACGTCGTCGGGTACGGGTTGGGCGGGCGCATGCTGCAGGTGTATTACCCGGAGGCGAAGTTCGCCAAGAACAAGGCGGCGCTGGCCGCGGAGATCGAGAAGGCGGAGGAGCGGGGGCTGCCGCTCCTCGTGGTGCTCGGATACTACTGGCTCAACCGCGGCGACGACTCCTATAGCGACGGCTTCGAGATCCTCGACGAGCCCGGCGCCTTCCACGAGGCGCGGGGCTTCGCCGGCATCGACCCGCTGTTCTACTTCCGGGTATTCGAGAAGGTGGACGGCTGAAAAGGGGGCGCCCTACCCCGCCCCGCCCGGCCGGCGCCCGACCCTCCACAGGAGGAACGACCCGGCCAGCGCGGGCAGGCAGAAGTGCCAATAGTGGAACGAGATCCCCCGTATGGACGCGGCGACGCTAGAGGCCGGAGGCGTGCCGTCCGCGTCGGGGCCCGCCGGCTTCGTGGGGACCTCCCCCGAGTCGTTCATCGTATGGATCCCCAAAACGCCGAGGAGGCCGCGCCGGTATAGCCGGCAGCTGCCGCCGAACCCCTTCAGGTGCCAGCGGCCGTGCCGGTCGATCGAGGCCAACCACCCACCGTCCGGCCTGCCACGGGCCTCGACCTGGAAAGCGACCCTGCCCCTGCTCGAACAGACCGCCAGCCGCCGCGTTCCATCGGATTGATAGATATCGAGGATCGAGCCGCGCGCGTAGCTCAGGACCCACAGGGCCGCCGACGTCACCGACACGCCAGCCAACACCAGCATGGCCGCCGCCGAGAGCCCGCCCCGGCGCCCGCCACCCCCGATGTCAGATCCGTCCATGGTGCAGGCCGGGCATCGATACCGGAACATCTCCCGGGCTCCCCGGTCCGGCCCGGTCAGTCTCCGGCGTCGAGGTAGGCCTGCCACTCCGCGGGCAGCGGGGCCTTTTCGATCGCGCTGCCGATCCGCCCCTCCGCCCCGGGGTCGAAGGGGGTGCTGGTCCCATAGACCATCATCACGTCCTCCGAACTCGCCGCGCGCAGCGCGTGTGCCACACCGGCGGGGATGACCACCCCGGCGTTGTCGGCGCCGGCGTGGTTGTCGCCATCGATATAGAAACGCATGGTCTCGCGCGGCATGCCGGCGCGCTCGTCGACCAGGACCAGTTCGGTCAGCCCGGTGACGAAGAACATCACGTCCCACTGTTCCCTGTCGTATGGGCGCAGCGCCGCGTCGCCCCCCCCGTCGACGAACACCTTCCTGAACCAGGCCTCGGGGTCTTCACCCTCCGGGATGTGGGGCGGGTGCACGTGGAAACCCTTGGCGGTCCCGCCGAACATGCAGGCGGACGCCCACTGCGCCGGCCACAGGCCGATGTCGGCGAGCGGCGCCTCGTCGCGGCGGGCGAGCTCGCCGAGGAACCCGCGGTGCCGCTGCGGGTGGACGGTGCGCGGGAAGACCACCACGCCGGGGATGGCCTCGCCCCCCGCGACCTGGCCGGCGCCGAGCGGCGCCTCGTCGCGGCGGG
>JANQMB010000308.1 GCA_028280355.1 Verrucomicrobiales bacterium | reverse complement strand
CGGGGGCGGGGGCCGAGCATGGCGTCGATCGCCGCCGCCCGGCGCACCGCCCGACGGGACGCCCCGCGCCCGGCACGGTGACCGGCGCGGTGCCTGGCTCGCAGCAGGCTGGCGGCCAGGACGGCGGCCTCCAAGCCGGAGAGGACGAAGGACAGCGCCAGCGCGACGCCGATTCCGAAACCGATCATGGCGCCGCCCCTCCTCCCCCCGCGGCGCCCGGCGCCGGTTCGATCAGCACCTCCTCGATCCGCTTCCCGGAGCATCGGCGCACGGTCGCCCGGTGGCCGTCGAGGCCGAAGGCGTCCCCGGGGCTCGGCAGGTCGCCGGCACGGGTGAAGAGCAGGCCGCCGATGGTGTCGATGCCGTCCTCCGCCAGCGCCACCCCGAGCTCGACCTCGAGGCCCTCGAGCCGCGCCGCACCGGTCGCCAGGAACGTGCCCGCCCCCAGGTGGCGGATCTCCCCGGCGCCGTCGGCCGGCGGCACCGCGTCGCGGATCAGGTCTTCGATGATGTCGGAGGCGGTGGCAACGCCCTCGAAGCCACCGTGTTCGTCGAGGACGACGACGAGGCGCCGGGGGTCGTTGAGGTGGGAGCGGAACAGCTGTTCGGCCGCCATGGTCTCCGGCACGAACACCGGCTTGGCGATCGCCCCCGCCATGCGGCCGCCGGAGTGGAGGTAGGCCGCGGAGTCGAGGACGCCGACCACCGCGTCGGGGCTGTTGTCGTAGACCGGGAGGAAGCGGTGGTGGCAAGAGCGCACCAGCCGGTCGACCGCCTCTGCCGGCGCAGTCTTGTCGATCGCCACCACATCGACCCTGGGGGTCATGACGTCCTTGGCGGTCTTGTCGCCGAGCTTGACGATCTCGTGGATGACCTCCGCCTCCCAGTCGGGCAGGTCGCCCTTGTCGCGCCCCATCTCGATCATGGTGCCGAGCTCCTCGTCCTCGATGCGCGCCTGCGGCCTGAGGCGTTTCGGGGTGAGCCGGCCGGCCAGCCGTTCGGCGAGCCCGCCCAGGGCGCCGATCAGCGGGCGCAGCAGGGGCTCGGCCCAGAGCAAGGGCGGGGCGCAGAGGCGCAGGACGGGGCCGGGGCGGGCGAGGGCGAGCATCTTCGGCAGGCAGTCGAAGAGGCCGACCACCACCGCGAACAGGCCGACCAGGACGAGGGCGGCCGGCTGGTCGAGCTGGGCCGCCCAGCGCGGCGCCAGCAGTAGCGCACAGACCGCCGCGCCCAGCTGGGCGGGGGAACCGACCACCAGCACCTGGGTGAGCAGGCGCTCGCGCCTCTCGAACAGGGCGCGCAGGCGGGACTCGGCGGCCGCCGACCGCTTCGCCAGCGCCGGGATCTGGTGCTCGCGCAGCGCCAGCAGGGCGGTCTCGCTGGCCGAGACGCCGGCGATGGCGACGCAGAGCAGGAGCAGGCAGATGGCCGTTGGGTCGATCGTGGCGGGGGGCCGCAGGTTGTCGGCACCCCGACGATAGCGAAGGGGGGCGCCCCCTGTCAAAGCCCGGCGGGGGCTTGCGCCGGCGGGCTGGGGGGCTAACTTTCGCCGCCCGATGCGAGACCACCCCGATAGCCAGCCGCTGACGAGGCGGTCCGCCCTCGCCGCCGTCCTCGCGGCGGCCGCGGCCTCCGCCTGCGCCACCCCGACCCCAACCCCGGCCCAGACCCCGGTGGTCGACGCCTACATCGTCGTCGACTTCCACTCGAAGAAGATCCTCTCGGCGAGCAACGCCACCAAACGCCGCCAGGTCGCCAGCCTCACCAAGATCGCCACCGCCATGGTGGCGCTCGACTGGGCGGGGGCGACCGGGGCCGACCTCGGCCAGCTGGCGACCGTGCCGCCGAGCGCCGCGGAGATCGGCGGCCCGAACCAGATGGGCCTGCGGCCCGGCGACCGCATCAGCCTGCGCGACGCGCTCTACTGCGCGGTCATCGGCTCCGACAACTGGGCCGCCGAGACCGTCGCCGCCCACGTCGGCCGGGACCTCCTCGCCCGCTCCGGGGGCGGGGGCCAGCCGGTGCGCGAGTTCGTCAAACAGATGAACAACCTCGCCGCCGCCCAGGGCGCCACCGGCACCAAGTTCACCAACCCGCACGGCATGGACCACCGCGGCCCGGTGCCGCACTCGACCGCCGCCGACGTGGCAAGGCTGGCGATCTACGCCATGGGGAAGCCCGCCTTCACCTTCTTCTGCTCGCAGGCCGAGCGCAAGGTCACCGTCGCCCAGGCCGAGGGCGAGCGGGCCTTCGTGGTCAAGAACACCAACAAATTGCTAGGGACCGACGGGGTGGACGGCGTCAAGACGGGCATGACCCGGCTGGCCGGCGGCTGCCTGGCGATCAGCGCCGGCGAGAAGGCGCTGGTGGCGGAGCTGCCCGACGGCAGGACCCGGGTGGCACCGCGGCGGCTGGTGGTGGTGGTGCTCGGCGCCCCCGACCGTTTCGGGACGGCGCGCTCGCTGCTGCTGCGCGGGCGCGAGAAGTTCCTCGCCTGGCACGAGGCCGGCCGGCCGGTGCGCGAGGCGTCCGAGCTGCTGTCGATGCCGAAAGAATAGCGTGCGGCCGGCCGGAAGATCTGCTCTGGTCTGCCACCGGCGGCCGCCCACACCATCGCCTATGCCACCGCACCGCCACCCAGCCACCCGACCCAGACACGAGCCATGGACCCCCTGATCGAGCTGCTGCAGAAGAACGCCCGCGCCAGCGCCGCCGAGCTGGCCGAGCTGTTGGGGGTCGGCGCCGAGGAGGTGGAGGCGCGCATCGCCGCGCTCGAGGAGAGCGGCGCCATCATGGGCTACACCGCGGTCGCCGACCCCGAGCACCACGAGGGCGGCGAGCGGGTGTCGGCGGTGATCGAGGTCAAGGTGACCCCGGAGCGCGGCGGTGGCTTCGACCGCCTGGCGGCGCGCATCGCCAAGTTCGACCAGGTGGAGAGCTGCATGCTGATGAGCGGCGGGTACGACCTCTCGGTGGTGGTCGCCGGCAGCTCCCTGCACGACGTGGCGCGCTTCGTGGCCGAGAAGCTGAGCACCCTCGAGGGGGTGATCTCCACCGCCACCCACTTCCACCTCAAGACCTACAAGCGCGACGGCTTCCTCGCCCGCGCCGAGCCCGGCGGCGAGCGCCTGCCGGTCGCCCCCTGAGCTGCCGCGGCGCACCGCCCCGCCCCGCCCCTAGCCAGCCCAGCCGCAGGCCATGTCGCTCGCCGATAAGATCTCCAGACAGGTGCAGAGCATCCCGCGCTCGGGCATCAGGGACTTCTTCGAGCTGGTGCTCGGGCGCGACGACGTCATCTCGCTGGGGGTCGGCGAGCCCGATTTCTCCGCCCCGTGGCACATCCGGGAGGCTGCCATTTTTTCGTTAGAGCGCGGCGAGACCAGCTACACCTCCAACCTCGGGCTGGAGAAGCTGCGCCGGGCGATCTCGGGGTACGTCGCCGGCCACTTCGGGGTCGAGTACTCGGCGGACCGCGAGGTGCTGGTGACGGTCGGCGTCTCCGAGGCGCTCGACCTGGCCTGCCGGGCGATCCTGAACCCGGGCGACGAGTTCATCTACCACGAGCCCTGCTACGTGTCCTACGACCCCAGCGTGACCCTGGCCTACGGGGTGCCGGTGCCGGTGCCGGCGCGGCCGGAGGACGGCTTCGCGGTGCGCGCCGCGGAGATCGAGAAGCGGATCACGCCGAAGACGCGGGCGGTGATGTTGAACTTCCCCACCAACCCCACCGGCGCCGTGATGGGGCGGGCGGAGCTGGAGGAGATCGCCGAGCTCTGCGTCGCGAAGGACCTGATCGTGATCAGCGACGAGATCTACAGCGAGCTGGTCTACGACGAGGGCTACCGGCACGTCTCCATCGCCGCGCTGCCGGGCATGAGGGATCGTACGATCCTCCTGCACGGCTTCTCCAAGGCCTTCGCCATGACCGGGTTCCGGCTCGGCTACTCCTGTGCGCCGCCGGAGATCACCGAGGCGATGATGAAGATCCACCAGTATTCGATGCTCTGCGCGCCGATCACCAGCCAGGTGGCGGCGCTGGAGGCGCTGGAGCACGGGGCGCCGTCGGTGGAGGCGATGCGGCGCGACTACCGGCGCCGGCGCGACCTGATCGTGCGCGAGTTCAACGCCATGGGCTTGCCCTGCCACCTGCCCGGGGGGGCCTTCTACGCCTTCCCGGACATCCGCGGCACCGGGCTGGACAGCAAGGCCTTCGCCACCGGCCTGCTGGAGAGCCAGAACGTCGCCGCCGTCCCCGGCGACGCCTTCGGCCCGGGCGGCGAGGGTTTCCTGCGCTGCTGTTACGCCACCGACGTCGAGCTGATCAAAGAGGCCCTGGGGGGCTTCCGCCGCTTCCTGGCCGAGGTGGGCGGCTAGCACCCGCGGGGCACCCGACGCGACGAGATGTTGAGCGAGGCACAGGCGAGGAGGAAGACGGTGGCGCATGTGGTGCCGCTGTTCGCGTTCCTGGCCATCCTGCTGCTGAAGGACATCCTGGGGGCGGTCGGGTTCTACGTCGACAACGACACCATGTACCCCTGGTACCGGCACTCCCCGGAGCAGTGGATCTACCCGCTGCAGACCCTGGCCGGGCTGGGGATCCTAGCGTATTTCTGGAAGCAGTACGACTTCCGCCCGGTGCGCGGCCTCGGCCTCGCCACCGCGATGGCCCTGCTCGGGATCGCGGTGTGGATCGCGCCGGGGTATATCTTCTGGAAGGCGGACATGGCGGAGGGCTGGTGGAAGGTGTTCGGCTTCGCGCCGCGCCTGGAGGGCTTCGACCCGACCTTCGTCCGCGAGGAGGGGGGGGCGTTCTGGTATTGGGCGGCGGTGGGGGCGCGCTTCTTGCGTATGGTAGTGGTGGTGGCGCTGGTCGAGGAGATCTTCTGGCGCGGTTTTCTGATGCGCTTCCTGCTCGACAAGGACGGCGACTTCTGGGAGCAGCCCTTCGGCAAGCCCTCGGCGTTGAGCTTCGCCGTCGTCACCCTGCTGTTCGCCTTGGCGCACGCGCCGGTCGACTACTTCGGCGCCCTGGTCTACGGGAGCCTCACCTACTGGGTGGCGGTGCGCACGAAGAGCCTGGCGGCCTGCGTGGTCATGCACGCGGTCGCCAACCTCGCCCTCGGCCTCTACGTCATGTCCACCGGGCAGTGGGGATACTGGTAGGGCGCCCTCGATGAGGGCGCCGTTTTGGCTTGCAGGCCTCGGCACGCCTCGCACCTATGGGTGAGAGCATCCGACTGTCCGAAAGCTAAGCGCTACGCCAACTCTGCGTGAACACTCCCCAAGAGCGCCCGGGGCATTCGCTGATTCGTGACCATTCGTTCCATTTGCGCTCGTTCGTGTCCTTTTCTTTTCAAATGCGAATGGCCACGAATACTCGCAAATGTGCACGAATGAGAACGAAATGCCCGACACTCTATTCTCTGACCGGTTTTCGTGTCGGTACGGGTTGCAGATTGGGGCGCGGTAGGCGACCTGGCAACTCGGCATCGGGCACGGGCAGGCCGCGGGGCAGGGCGGCTTTGAGGACAAAGCGCCCAGCCGCACCCGGGTTGGCGGGGAAACACTCGGAGTCTGTTGTGCTTGTGCTGAGGCGCCCTGATGGATACGAGGCCGCGCACCTGCCAATGAGAGCAAGGCCGCAGCTTAAGAAGCTCGTTCAGGCTATGAATTTGCAAGCCTTGGCACACCTCGCGCCATTGGGGTCGAGTGCCGACTGATCTCATCGAGGGCGCCCTACCGGGGATTGCCCGCGCGCCGCTAGGGGTTCTCGCCGGTTTTCTCGATGTACTTGACCCGCAGGCGCTGGTAGCGCAGCTCGGCCTCCTCGAGGGCGCGGCGCTGTTGCACTAACATGTCCTCAAGCTGCCGGATGCGGCCGCCGTCCCCGCCGCCCTCGCCGCCGTCGCCGGTCAGGCGGTCGGTGACCTTGCCGGGGTCGGCGCCGTTCTCGCCGCCCTTGCGGAAGGCGGCCATCTCCTTGATCTGGGCGCGGCGGCCGTCGACGCAGTTGAGGATGTAGGTGTCCTCGCTGATCTCGCCGGCGGCGAGGAACTCCTGGACAGTGCCGAAGGTGGTCGGGCCGTAGAGGAAGTCCGGCGTCACCTCGACCAGCCAGTCCATGTGCAGCTCGGGCACCATCGGGGCGCGGAGCCAGGTCCACTTGTCGTCGTAGGAGACCTTGTCGAGCGGCGAGATCTTGGCGGACAGCGACCAGTCGCGCAGCTGGTCGAGGGGCACCGGGCCGTGAACCGATTCGTCGTCGTGTTTCTTCAGGTACCAGGTCTCCATCGGTGGGCGGGCTATGCGGTTACTTCCGGCGCGTGTAATGGTAGCGTAAGACTTTGATAGGCAGGCCGTCCGGCACGTCGATGGAGAGGTCGAGAAGGTGCTCGTCGTCGCTGATGAACTCGACCCTCGAGCGGTAGGTGGCGGGGCAGCCGCGCACCGGGTCGTAGTTCTCGCCGCTCATCTCGAGCACCTTGCCCTCGCTGTCGAAGTCGCCCTCGAAGGTGTAGAGGAAGGGGGTGGCGGAGTCCTTCCAGGTGCCGACGTATCGCTTTTTGACGGGGTCGTATCCGATCGAACCGTTGCCGCTCAGCGGGGTGCCGAGCATGTCGGCCTGGAAGCGGCTGTTGCACCAGAGGTCGCCGAGCATCTGGCCGGTCTCGGTGCCATCGACCTCGATCGGGCTGGCGTCGCCGCCCATGAAGTAGGTGCAGCGGACGTCCCAGGTGCCCTCTTTGCGGCGCAGCTCGGAGTGGGCGGGGGAGGGGCCGATGGCGGGGCTATCGTCGGGGTTCGCTGAAGACATGAGATCGGTCGGGTGCGGGGAGCAGGGCAGGCGCCCGTCTCCGAAGCTAGGGGAAACCCTGGGGGGAGTCGAGTTCGATTTGATGGGCGAGCTTCGGGCCGGGGCGAAGTTCGGGATTGTCATCGCGCTGGGTATTGCGGAAGATGGGGGGTATGAGGTGCAAGATGACTGTCCATCCACGGGCTCGGCTGATCGCGGGCGGTCTCGCCCTGGCGGCGTTGTCGGCCGGGGGCTGCAAGAGCGACGATGCGGGCGACTTCGGTGGCCAGCCCCAGGCCGGGCCGTTCTCCAGCGCCAGGGTTGGCCAAGGCGACCCGACGGGGGTCGGCCAGGGCAACCCGACGGGGGTCGGGGTCGAGGAGCTCGGGCCACCGCCGGATATCCCGACCCAGCTCTATGAGATCCAGAAGGGGGACACGCTGACCAAGATCGCCAACGACCACGGCACTACGGTGTCGATGCTGCGCCGCCTCAACGGGATTCAGGGCTCGTTCATCCGCTACGGACAGAAGCTCAAAGTCCCCGCCGGGGCCGATGCCGGCGGCGATCCCGCGGGCGGAGCGCCCGAGGTGCCAGCTCCCGCGACCCCCGAACCCGGGGGGGGCGAGCCAGCCATCCCCGCCCCGGCGCCGCCGGTCGCCCCAGATGAGGGGGGCGATATCCCGGCGCCGATCCCAGGGGTCGGGGATGAGATTAGGGGAGCCGATGGCGGGATCGGCGGGGCCGATAGTGGTTTCGGTTTCGGTGGCGACAGCGCGCCGCGGACTGGCGCACCGACCCGGCGCGATGACGGTTTCTAGGCGCCCCCGGCGGCGGGCGCGGCCGGCCACGCAGGCGCCCTGCGCCCGTATCCGGGCCGGGTGGGAAGAAGTGTTAGTGGGCCGGGTTGGCCGGCGTTGACATGTTCCGGCTCCAGGGTTGCAGCGCGCTCGTCACCGGTGCCTCCTCGGGGCTCGGCGAGGAGTTCGCGCGGCAGCTCGCCCCGGCCGCGCGCTGCCTGGTGCTGGTGGCCAGACGGGGGGAGAGGCTCGAAGCGCTGGCGGCGCAGCTCGCCGGGCGGCACCCGGACCTGCGGGTGTTGGTGGAGGTGGCGGACCTGGGCCGCGAGCCCGAGCGGCTCGCCCTTGTGCGGCGGCTGGCCGACGAGGGGGTCGAGCCCGACCTGCTGGTGAACAACGCCGGGATGGGCGACTACGGCGAGTTCGCCGGCGCCGACTGGGCGAAGGTCGACGCGATGCTGCAGCTGAACGTGGTGGCGTTGACCCACCTCGCCCGCCTCCTGCTGCCCCCCATGCTTGCCGGCGGGCGGGGCGCCATCCTCAACGTGAGCTCCCTGGCCGGCGAGTTCCCGATCCCCGACTTCGCCGTCTACGCGGCGAGCAAGGCCTACGTGAGCAGCCTCTCCGAGGCGCTGCGCATCGAGACGAGGCGTTCGGGTGTCAACGTCGTCGCGCTGTGCCCGGGGCCGGTGTCGACCGAGTTCGGCGAGGTCGCCCGGCGCGGTGGCGAGGCGGCCCGCCCGCCGGGCGGGCGGCTGATGTACACCAGCGCCCCCAGGGTGGTGCGCGCTGGCCTGGAGGCCGCCGAGAGGAACCGGCCGCGGGTGTTCCCCGGGTTCCCGGTGTTCCTGCTGGCGGCCGTGGCGGGCGCCTTGCCTAAGGCCGCAGTGCGCGCCATCATGGGAACCAGGCCGAAGGCCGCCCCGCGCACGGGCGGCCCCGGCGCCACACTGTGAACGCAGAACGCCACACCGCCAAGCCGCGCCGCAGCCACCGGCTGCTGCTCGCCGCCTGCCTCACGGCCATCGTGGTCGGCGGCATCCTCCTGCTGACCCCGATCCCCGGGAAGGTCTACCGCGGCGCGCTACGGCTGGTCCGGGAGTGGCGCGAGAAGGAGGTGATCGTCCGGGAGGTGGAGGCGGAGCCCGAGGTGATCCGCGACGTGGTGATCAAAGAGATCATCCGCGAGATCGAGGTGCGCGAACCCCTGCCGGAGAAGTTCGTCAGCTACAAGAGCATCGACACCGCGAAGCTGTGGAGCGGCATCGACGTGAACTCGGATATGGAGGTGGTCGAGGGGCGGGCCGCGTCGCTCGAGCGCGAGGACGCCCAGGGGTACACCTTCGATTTCAAGATCAACCTCACGGTGCCCCAACCGATCGCGACGCTCGACGAGCTGGCGGCCTCGAACGCGCACCTGCCGCAGGTCCTGCCCGGCCTGGCGGCCATGGTGCCGGAGGGCAAGGTGTCCGGTTTCTACCACAAGCTGTACGAGATCAAGGCCAAGCGGGTGCAGCAGTTCATCACCCGCCTGAACGCCGTGCCCAGCCGCCACAACTTCTACGACTGCGAGACCATCCTCGAGCTCGTCCACCCGGCCTCCGGGCGGAAGGTGTTCTTCCTGCAGGGGGACATGGACGTGGTGTCGGACGGCTCCGACGGCGACCGGATGCCGGAGTACGACGAGTTCATCGCCAAGTCGACCCACTACCAGCCGTTCACCAGCTACGGTTGGCCGAAGACGACGGCGCAGCCCAACCCGCTCCTCGGGCGCTGGGAGGACAAGCTGGCCGAGGCCGAGAAGCTGCTGGAGGAGGGCAAGGTGAGGTCGTCGCGCCTGGCCTCGCACAAGGCGAGCATCGCGCAGCTGAAGCGGGAGATCGCCGACCTGAAATCGCGCAGCTACCTGATCGCGCGCGCCGACCCCTTCGTCGTGATCCCGGTGTGGATGCGCGGGTATGTGAACCAGAGCAAGTTCGCCCCCAATGTCGGCGACTACGCGGCGGTGGTGTTCGAGGACCGGGTGTTCCCGGCGATCGTCGGCGACACCGGGCCGACCTGGAAGATCGGCGAGGCCTCGCTGCGGGTGGCGAAGGAGATCAACCCGGCGGCGTCGCCGTACAGCAGGCCGGTGAGCGACCTGCACGTGTCCTATGTGGTCTTCCCCGGCACGCGCGGTCCGAAGGGTGCCCCGGACCTCGACAAGTGGCATGCGGAGGTGGCGCGGCTGCTCGGGGAGATCGGCGGGCTGGGGGAGGGGTATAGCCTGCATCGCTGGGAGGACTTCTTCGCCGAGACCGCGGCGGAGTGAGGGCGTGCCCGCGATGGCGTAGGAGCGGAACCCGGTGGGAAAAAGCGGTTGTTGATCTCCTGCCCAGGGGGCTATAAATGGGGGATTCCCTAGGTGCCGAGTGCCCACAACCATGTCTGAAGAGAAACCCCCGAAACGCCCCAAGCTCGTCGTCCCGGAGCCCGAAACCAAAGCCCCGAAGAGCCAGCTCCTCGTCCCCGAGACCGACGGGAAGTCGTCCGCCCGCCTGATGGTACCCGACGCCGACGAGGCCGGTGAGGAGACCGGCCCGCAGCTGGTCACCCCGGAGGCGGCCGCGCCGGCGGCTCCCGAACCGGTGGCCGAACCTGCGGAGGGGGACTCTTTCGTGGTCATCAACGAGGACGCCGCCAGCGACGCCGAGCCCCCCCCTGGGACGGGGCCGGTGAAGATCGCCGCGATGGCGCCGCCGCCCGCCGAACCGGAGCCCGAACCCGAGCCGGAACCAGCGGAGGAGGCTCCGGTCGAGGAGGCACCCGTGGCCGAGGAGGCATACGAGCAGCCGGTGGAGGCGGCGCCGGAACATGTCGAACCCGCGGCGGAATACGTCGAACCCGCGGCGGAATACGTCGAACCCGCGGCGGAACATGTCGAACCCGCGGCGGGTTACGCCGAACCCGATCCCGCCGCCGCGGGTTACGAGTATCAGCAACCCTATCCGGAGGCCGCCGAGATCCCGGCTGCGACTCCCGAAGGGACCTACGCGCCCCCGCCCCCGCCCCCGCCGCCCGCGTATCATGAACCCGTGCCGGTGGCGCCGGCACCAGCCCCCGCCCCGTACGCAGCTCCGCCGGCCCCCGCCCCCGGTGCGGTGGCGCCGCCCGGTTACCCCCAGCCCCCAGGCTATGCCCCGCCGCCCGGCGCGGCTCCGATGGGGGGCGCCTACCCCGGCGCCGCCCCGGGGATGCAGGTCGGACAGGCGACAGGTGTCCCGAGCTGGGCGCTGTTCTTGCTCGGCCTCCTCGGCGGGTTCCTCATCGCCCTAGCTCTATTCAAATTCACCTCGCTCGCCGAGGGCCTGCGCCCCGATCTCATCGAGCGGGGGCGCGACCTCGGCAAAGGGCGTAGCGCCGATGCTGGCCAAGGGGACGAAGGTTCCAAGGGCATCGCTGGGGACGACGCCGGGGCTGGCGGTGCCGGCGGCGAGGCGTCCTGAGGCCGGGCCGTGCGGGGAGGGTCTGTCCCCCCCCGTGCTATCCGGACTTCTTCTCCAGGCCATCCAATGCTTTGAGCACGTCTTCGCCGTGGGACTTCGGCCTCACGTCGGTCTGCACCCAGACGACTTTGCCGTCGCGGACGAGGAAACTCTGCCGGGCACAGAGCCCGGGGCGGAGCATCTTGACGCCGAAGGCCCTCACGACCTCACCCTTCCAGTCGACGATGAGGGGGTGCGGGATCTTGTTGTTCCGTTTGAACTTCTTCTGGTCGGCGGAGCGGTCCATGCTGACGCCGATCACCTTCACGCCCTTGGCGTCCAGGGCCGCCGCGCTCTCCCGCAAACTGCGGGCCTGCTGAGTTCACCCGCTGGTGTTCGCCTTCGGGTAGAACCAGACCAGGGTGGTGCCCGAGGCGAACCGCTCCCCGAGGTCGACCGGGTTGCCGTCCTGGTCGAAGCAGCGGATCGCGGGCGCCCGGTCGCCGGCCTTGAGCATCTCGGGTTTGCCGCCCTCCGCCGCGGCGGGGTGTGCTAGCGTCAGGGCGAATACGGTGGCGATGAGGGTCGGTCGTCTCATGCGCGAAGTGTAGCACATGCCGGCGCCAGAGCATTTCAAATGGGTCTGTAACCCCCGACCCATCATGTGGGTTTGAGGGAGTCCGGCGTCGCCGGAAGCCATCGGGTTCACCGGAGATCCGCTTGCCTACTGTAGAGTTCGTGGGGCGTCGGGGTGTGGGCGGCATATCCGCCGGAGGGGCGGCATCTTGCCGCCCAAGGGGTGGGCACTGCTATCGTCCCTACCCGCAGGGGGGGAGGGCGGCCTCCTCGTAGAGCCGGAGCAGCTCGGCGCGGAAATCGGGGTCGTGGTCGTAGAGCAGGTCGTAGACCTCCTCGCGGAGGGCGGGGTCAGAGTGGGCCTCGGGGCTGGACCTCAGGTAGTCGACGAGCGCCGGCTTGTCGGTCTCGATCCAGTCCTCATAGATATTGAGGATGGCCTCCCGGCGGCGGTCGTCTGCCGCGATGCTGCGCGCCCAGGCGATCGCGTCGACCGGCGCCCCGGCGGCGAGGCTCTCCGCGAAGATGGCTTTGGACGACTCCAACAGGGGGCCGTCGCCGAGGCCGGCGATCCACCGCGAGGCGGAGCGCGGGTCGTCGTCGGCCCAGGTGTGGATGAGGGTGAGCGCCGCGGCGTCGCGCAGGGTGGGCTCGCGCAGCTCGCCCGCGATCCAGGCGGCGGCGGCGTCCGGGTCTGTTTCGCTCCAGGAGTTGACGAGGTTCACGGCGGCGGCGCGCCTGAGGTCGGGGTCGTCCAGCCCGGCGGCCCAGCGGGCGGCGGACAGGGGGGCCACCTGTCCCCAAGCATATGCTAGAGCCCCGTTGGCGTCCCTCGCGGCGCCGGGTCGGGTTAGGCCTTCGACCCACTCCAAAGCCGCCCGGGGGTCCTGCGCCGCCCAGGCCGAGGCGAGCCCGCCGACCGCCGCCCGCGTCGCCGCCTGGTCGAGGTGCCCGGACACCCAGAGGGCGGCGGCCTCCGGGGTATGGGCAGCCCAGGCGAGCGCGAACTCCTCGGCGGCATCGTCCCGGAACTCGCCGGCCGGTTGGCCGAGCAGCCACTCGCCGGCCTCGGCGGGGGCGGACCGGCTCCAGCTCTCCATGAGCTCCTGCATCCGGCCGTCGCGTTCCTCGTCCGGCGCCATCTGACCCAGCGACTGGGCGGCGGCGAGCGGGTCATCGGCGAGGAGTTCCCGCCACGCCGAGCGGTCGAGGGCTTCGCCAGCTGTCCACCCGGTGGTCCGGGGGGGAGGGGCGGGCGCGCTGCGGGTTCCTGCGGTCGTCCTCCCTGCCGGTGGGGTGGTCTCTGGCCTGGCGCTGTCGGTCTCCGGCGCCGGTGGTTGGCGGAGCGAGTCGGCGAGCATGACGCCGACCACGATCACCAACAACAGGCCGACACCCGCCAGCGCCAGGCGGACTGGTTTCGCGCCCGCGTCGTCTCCGGTCACGGGTGCGCTACCTGCGGCCGCGCCGCAGCCGCCGCCCGATGATGTCCGACTCGTTGCGGGAGTTGTCGAAGGCCCGCACGTAGACCCGGCGCCCCTTGCGCTTCTTCATCGTGATGCGGAAGACGTAGGTGGTGGTGGTCTGGTTCGGCGTGACCAGGGTGGCGGTGCGCCAGCGGCGGGAGCCCTCGATGCGGTACTGGACCCGGGAGACGACGCCGGGCGTCCCCGCGAGGGTGGTGCCGGTGTCGGTGGCGGTGCCGGAGACGGTGATCCGCGAGCCGACCGAAACCGTGCCGTTGGTGGGCGCATCGAAGGTGATCGTCGGGGCGATGGTGTCCTGCGCCTGGGCGAGCCCGGCGGAGCCGAGGCCGATGGCGAGGGTCGCGAGGGCGACCGTGGTGAAAGGGGGGCGAGTCGTGGGCATGGCGGATATTATGCCGCCGTCGCCGCGCTGCCAAGGGGAATCCTCCGCCGGCTACCGCGGCACCCGGAAGATGCGGTTGCCTTCCGGTTCGCGGGCCAGTCCCCCCGGTTCGATCCCGGTGACGTCGAGCAGCTCGTGGGGCGGGTAGGGCGACCTCACGAAACCGGGTTTGTCGGTCTTCCTCGCCAGCGGGAAATTGCGTTTCTCCGCCTCGGAGAACTCGCGCCCGCCGCGGCCCCGGTCGTCGTCGGGGTCGGGGTCGGGTTTCGGCTGGGGTTTCGGTTCGGCCTGGATGCGGGGCGCAGGGGGCTCCACGGGTCTCGCCGGGCCGCTGGCGCCCCCGGTCTCGGGCCGGGTGGTGGTGGGCTCCAGTGCCGGGTTGCGGGGGGACGGGGTGCGGGCGAAGTCGTCGTCGCGCCGGGTGTCGCGGATGGTGGCCTCCCGTCGGGGCGGTGGAGACGGGCGGGTGGTGACGGTCGGCGGGGCTGGGTGAGGGTGGCGCGTGCGATGGCGCACCTGTCCGGCGGGTGGATCCGATCGGCGCGCGGGCCGGAAGATCTCGAACCCGCGGCCGAGCTCGTCGCGCAGCATCCTCAGGTCGCTGCCGATGCGCCGCAGGAGCCAGGGGCGCTCGTCCTGGTGGCGGAGGTCGATCACCTCGGTGGCCCCGTCGGGCGTGTCGCGGTATGCGTAACGCGGTTGCGCGGGGGATGGTATCGATAGCGCGAGGAGCAAAGGGGCGGCCAGCGCGGCGGTCAGCGGGCGGTTCGAGTTTGGCGGTTGCATGGTTCTCGGGCGCCCGGGGATAAGCGCCGGGCTGCAGATACGACGCGCGGGGGTCGCCGGATATTCAAACCGCCGGGGCATCGTTGTCGCGGCGACGAATATCCGTGCGTCGCGGCCCCGGACCTGCGATGCTTGTCGGAGCAGAGGAGGTCGGACCGATGCCCTTGCAACAGCTGAAGGATTACCTGGACTCGAACGGGGTCCGGTATGTGACGATCAGCCATTCGCCGGCGTTCAGCGCGCAGCAGATCGCCGAGTCCGCACACGTGTCGGGCAAGGAGCTGGCGAAGACGGTGATGGTCAAGGCGGACGGCCAGCTGGCGATGGCCGTCCTGCCGGCGTCGCGGACGGTGAACTTCGACAAGCTCGCCGCGGGGCTCGGCTCCGAGGTGGACATCGCCACCGAGAGCGAGTTCGAGGACCGCTTCCCGGACTGCGAGGTCGGGGCCATGCCGCCGTTCGGGGGGCTGTACGGGATCGACCTGTACGTGGACCCGAGCCTCGCCGAGGACGAGGAGATCGCCTTCAACGCCGGCTCGCACACCGAGCTGATCCGCCTGGCGTTCGCCGAGTTCGAGCGCCTGGCCGAGCCGAAGTTCGTCGACTTCACCCTCTGACCGCCCCGGCCCGGTTCAGCCAGCCGAGTTGAGCAGCCAGCCTAACAGGACCACCTGCGGGACGGTGATGGCGGGGAGGGCCAGGGTCGCCCTCCAGGAGCGGGTGGTCTGGCGGAGCACCATGATCTCGGTGTAGTCGGTGGCGGCCCCCGCCATCAGGAAGGTGAAGGCGTTGCCCGGCGCGCCGGCGCGGTTCACCAGGTCGCCGGCGAGCGGGCTGCTGCCCTCCGAGCACACCTCCATGACGGAGGTGGCCAGCAGGGTCAGCCAGAGGCCGGCGGCGGTCGGGCCGAACCAGGAGGCGAAGGCCTCGTCGGGGACGAGGGCGCGGACGAGGGCGGCGAGGACGGCGCCGAACAGGATCCAGCGCAGGACCATCCGCGACTCGGACAGGCCGTCGCGGAGCGCGCCCCAGAGGAAGGCCGGGGTGAAGCGGGTCGCGGCGAGGCGCCGCCTCGCCTCCGCGAAGAAGCGGAAACCCTCCGGGAGGTCGACCCGGTTCGGGTTCTCGGGCAGGCGGCCGCACCGCGTCAGCCACTCCACCAGGTAGCCGGTGGCGAGCGCGACGACGAGCGACAGCCCGACGAAGGCGAGGGTCCAGGGGAGGCCGACCAGGGCGATGAGAATCAATGTTAGGGAAAACGAGTTCCACGGGCTGGCGATCAGGAAGGCGAACACCTGGCCGAGCGAGGCGCCGCGCTCGTAGAGCTTCGCGCCGACCATCAGGATGCCGTGGTTGCAGAGGTCGAGCAGCACCCCGGCGCCGGCCGCGCGCAGCAGGCCGCGGGGGCCGCCGCCGGCCCCGAGGGCGCCGACCACGAACTCGCGGGGGACTTTGGCGAGCAGCGAGGTGGCGACGACCCCGGCGGCGATCCCCCACCACATCATGTTCATCAGCTGGAAAGTCCCGTGGCAGAAGGTCGCCAGGAGGGGGCTCGCGGAGGGGCGGCCGGCGAGGAACAGGTGGCCGAGGTACCCCGCAGAGACGGCGATCGCCGAGCCCCAGAACAGGTAGTCGGGGCGCCGTTTGCCGCCCCCACAGCAGCCCCCCTCCTGGGCGGGCTGGGGTTCCGGCTCGGGCTGACAGCAACTCGACATCGCCCGCAAGCTTGGCGCCTGTGCGGAGTTCAGCAAGTCCCCGCCGCCGGGGCGGTCAGCGGCCGCCCGAGTTCCGGCCGAGCGCCTCGATGGCCGCCGTAGCCGCCGCGGCGTCGAAGGCGGGGTTCTTCTCCGAGGGGACGGGGGCACCGGTCTCGGTCCGCCACTTCGCGAGGGTGTCGCGTAGCGCGTCCGCCAGCCCCGGCCGGGTGGCGGCGAGGTCGTGGCTCTCGCCGATGTCGTCCCGGAGGTTGAACAGCTCCAGCCGGCCGTCCTCGAAATACTCGATCAGCTTCCAATCCCCCCGGCGGACGACCCCGCAGGGCCGGGCGCGGAACAGCGGGTCGGGCTGCTCGTCGTAGCGGCTGTAGCTCTGCAGGTAGGCGGGGAAGTGCCAGAAGATCGCCCGGTCGGGGACGTCCCCGCCGCGGAGGAGGGGGACGAGGCTGGGGCCGTCGGCGGCCTGGCCGGGTGGCATCGCCGCGCCGGCCATCTCGACGAGGGTGGGGAAGAGGTCGACGGCGGTGACCGGCGTGGCGCATTCCGAGCCCGGGCGGACGACGCCCGGCCAGTGGACGAAGAAGGGCACCCGGATGCCGCCCTCGTAGTAGGTGCCCTTGTAGCCCCTGAGCGGGCGCATCGAAGTGGCGGGGCCGTATCCGCCGTTGTCCGAGTAGAAGAGGATCGCCGTCCGCCGGAGCAGGTCGAGCTCCTCCAGCTTGGCGACGATGCGGCCGATGCCGTCGTCGACGCTCTTGATCATGCCGCCCATGACCGCGTGGTGGTGGCGTTCGCCGGGAGGTTTGCCCTCGAAGTGCGCCTCGTCCTCCCCCTTGGCCTGCAGCGGCGTATGCACCGCGAAGTGGGTCAGGTAGAGCAGCCAGGGGGCTGCCCGGTGGCTCCCGATGAAACGGATCGCCTCCTCGTTGAGGCGGTCGGTGAGGTATTCGCCCGCCGGGGCGTCCCCGAGGCCGGGTGCCCCGCGGTGCGGGGGGAAGTAGCCGGCGGGCGGGCTCCCAGAACGGGTGCCGCCGATATTCAGGTCGAAGCCGTGGCGCAGCGGGTTGTCGCTGAGGTGCCACTTGCCGATGGTGGCCGTCGCGTACCCGGCGCCCTTTGCGCACTGCGCCCAGGTGACGATGTCCTCGCGCAGCGCCGCGGTGCCCGGGACGTGGAGAAGGCGGCGGTGCTGCGCCTTGCCGCGCGGTCGGGTGCCGACGTTGTAGATCTCGTGGCGGGGCGAATATTGGCCGGAGAGCAGGCAGGCGCGGGAGGGGGCGCAGTTGGCGGCGCCGGCATAGGCGTCGGTGAACACCATGCCGCCGGCGGCCAGCCGGTCGATATGCGGGGTCTCGAAGAAGTCCGAGCCGGCGTACCCCGTGTCCCGCCAGCCGAGGTCGTCGAGGTAGACGAAGAGGATGTTGGGGCGCCCGGCCGCCTCGCCGGCGCCGAGGGGGAGGAGGAGGGTGGCGAGGGTTGCGAGGGCGCGCATCCGGGGAGGGGGGCTCTGCGGCCCCCTCGATCTAGAGCTTTTTGATGCGCAGGTTACGCCAGCGGACGGTGAACGGGCCGGCGTTGCCGACGCCGTGGACCTGGAGGCCGATGAGGCCCTCCGGGTGGGTCTTGTAGATCGCGTCGTCGGTGAGGTCCCCGATCGCGACCCCGTTGATCCAGGTCTGGATCCGCGGCCCTTTGGCGACGATGCGGTAGCGGTTCCACTCGCCGTCCTTGAAGTGCTTGTGCTTTTTGAGGCGCGCCTTCGGGGTGAGCCAGCCGCGGCCGGTGGCCTCGCCATAGATGTAGCCCGCCTCCGCGCCGCCGGCGCCGCTCGCCTCGATCTCGACCTGCGGGCCGTTGACCCGGCCGCCGTATTCGCCCTCCGGGTCCTTCAGCTGCGAGCGGATCTGCACGCCCGAGTTGAGCTTGTCGTGGCACTTCACCTCGAACTCGAGCTCGAAGTCGCCGTATGTCTCATCGGTGCAGAGGAAGGTGTTGCCGCTGCCCTTGACGGTGGTGCCGACGATGGCCCCGTCCTCGACCCGGTAGGTGGCGAAGCCGCTCTTCACCGACCAGCCGTCGAGCGACTCCCCATCGAAGAGCGACACCCATCCGCCGCCGCCGGCGGCCTCCGCATCCTTGTCGAGGTTGGCCTGGATCCACTTGGCCAGCGTCCCGCTGCCCCTGCCGTACCCTCCGGGGAGCGGCCGGAGGTCGCGGGTCTGGAGCCGCGGCGGGTCGCCCCAGTGGGCGGGGAACTCCTTGCCGTTGGGGGCCTTGGCTGCGGGGGATGCGGTCGGCATCAGGAGGGCGGCGAGGAGGGCGAGCTTGCGGATTGTCATCGTGGCTGAGGGTATGGGCTGATGTCGGCGCACCGGCCGGTCTCCCGATCCGGCCGTCCGGTAGATACTATGGGGGGGCGGCGTCCAGGTCGATGCCAGATTTGGGTCCCCGCGGGACTCGGTCGCTCCCCGGGCTTGAATCTTTGCGAAACTGCCTGTCGTGTTGTGGCGGCCCCGCACCGGCGGGCCGAAGTGATGCCCGGCGAAGTGCTCATCCTGTTTGCCCACCCCGCGTTCCAACGGTCGCGGGTGAACCGGCACTTGGTCCGCGCCGTGCGCGAGCTCGACGGGGTCACCTTCCATGACCTCTACGAGGAGTACCCCGACTTCCTCATCGACGTGGGGCGCGAGCAGGAGCTGCTCGAGCGGCACGAGGTGGTGGTGTTCCAGCACCCGCTGTTCTGGTATTCGTCGCCCGCCATCCTGAAGGAGTGGCAGGACCTGGTGCTCGAGCACGGCTGGGCGTATGGGCACGACGGCAGGGCGCTGGAGGGGAAGGTGGCGCTGCAGGCGATCACCGCCGGCGGGGGCGAGGAGGCGTACTGCGCGGGGGGGCAGAACGCTTACACGATCCGCGAGCTGCTGGCGCCGTTCCAACAGACCTGCAGGCTGTGCCGGATGGAATACCTGGCGCCGTTCGCGGTGTACGGGACGCATAGCATCACGACCGAGGAGGACATGCTGCACCACACCGAGGACTACCGCCGTCTGATCGAGGCGCTGCGCGACGGGCGGGTCGACATCGCGGCGGCGGCGGCGGCCGGGGACTGCAGGATCAACGCCGACCTCGGTCGGTATATCGAGACGCGGGGGGGCGATGCATAACGAGGCGTTCTTCTTCCAGGCCTTCGTCTACCTCGCGGCGGCGGTGGTCTCGGTGCCGGTGGCGCAGCGGCTGGGCCTGGGGTCGGTGTTGGGGTACCTCATCGCCGGGGTCGCCATCGGGCCCTTCGCCCTCGGCCTGGTCGGCGACAAGGGCGAGGACGTGATGCATTTCGCGGAGTTCGGGGTGGTGATGATGCTGTTCCTCGTCGGCCTGGAGCTGCGGCCGGGGATGCTGTGGCGGATGCGCACCCCGATCCTCGGCACGGGCGGGGCGCAGGTGGCGCTGACGATGCTGGCGGTGACCGGGATCGCGATGGGCCTGGGGCTCGAATGGCGGGCGGCGCTGGCGGTGGGGATGATCTTCTCGCTCTCCTCGACGGCGATCGTGCTGCAGTCGCTCAACGAGCGGGGCCTGATGAAGTCGGACGCCGGGCAGCGAGCGTTCGCGGTGTTGCTTTTCCAGGACGTGGCGGTGATCCCGATGCTGGCGCTGTTCCCGCTGCTGGCGACCGCCCACCACGGGGGCGGCGGCGACCACCACGGGGGCGGAGCGGACACCTGGGTGGCCGGCATGCCCGGGTGGGGGCAGGGGCTGGTGACGGCCGCGGCCGTGTTGGGGATCGTCGTGGTCGGGCGCTTTTTCATCGCCCACTTCTTCCGGATGATCGCGCGCGCGGGCCTGCGCGAGGTGTTTACCGCCGCGGCGCTGCTGCTGGTGGTGGGGATCGCGATCCTGATGTCCAAGGTCGGGCTGTCGCCGGCCTTGGGGACCTTCCTGGCGGGCGTGGGGCTCTCCGAGAGCGAGTACCGGCATGAGCTGGAGAGCGACATCGAACCCTTCAAGGGCCTGTTGCTCGGCCTCTTCTTCATCGCCGTCGGCGCCAGCATCGACTTCGCGCTGATCGCCGAGAACCCCGCCCTGATCGCGGCGCTGACCGCCGGCCTGATCGCGGTCAAGTTCGCCGTCCTGTTCGCGCTCGGAAGGGCGGGGAAGATGGGCGCGGACCAGAACCTGCTTTTCGCCTTCGCGCTCGCCCAGGGGGGCGAGTTCGCGTTCGTGCTGGTGTCCTTCGCCTTGCAGAATGGCGTCCTCACGGCGGAGGTCGCGAAGCCGGCGATCGCGGTGGTGGCGGTCTCCATGGCGGTCACGCCGCTGCTGTTCATCGTCAACCAGCGCTTCGTCCAACCGCGTTTCGGGACGCGGGAGTCGGGGGGCGGGCGCGAGGCGGACGCGATGGACGAGGCGGCGCCGGTGGTCATCGTCGGCTTCGGGCGGTTCGGCAACGTGGTCGGCCGCTTCCTGCGCGCCAACGGGGTGGAGACGACGGTGCTGGAGAACGACTCCGACCACGTCGAGCTGTTGCGCAAGATCGGCCTGAAAGTGTTCTACGGCGACGCGTCGCGCCATGACCTGCTGCGTTCGGCCGGTGCGGGGAAGGCCAGGTTGCTCATCCTCGCGATCGACGACGAGGACAAGTCGCTCGAGCTGGCCGAGACCTGCCGGCGCCACTTCCCGAACCTCGAGATCTTCGCCCGCGCCAGCAGCCGCAACCACGCCTACCGGCTGCTCGAGCACGGGGTCGAGCGCTTCTTCCTCGAGCAGCAGGGGAGCTCGTTGGACTGTGGCGTCGACGTCATGCGGTTCCTGGGCTGCCGCGCCAACGCAGCCCACCGCGCCGCGCTCAAGTTCAAGCGGCACGACATCGAACTGGTGCGCGAGCAGGCCGCCCTGCGCGGCGACACGAAGACCCTCATCAGCAGGACGCGCGACCAGATCGCCGACCTGGAGCGCCGTTTCGAGTCGGACCGCGACGGCGGCGACCTGCGCCAGGCGGACCAGGCCTGGGACGACACGACGATGCGGGAGAGGTTCTGATCTCGCCGCCCGCGGCGGGCCCCAGCTTACCGCTTGCCCGCCGCGCGGGGAAGGATGATGTTGCCACCCGCCCCACGCCAGGGCTAGCGAAGCGGATCGCGCGGGCAGGCGGAGGGGCAGGGCAGGTCTCGCTACCTTTCAACTCACTATGTGCGGCATCATCGGTTACATCGGAAACAAGGAGGCGGCCGACGTCATGCTCGACGGCCTCCGCAAGCTAGAGTATCGCGGATACGACTCCGCCGGGATGGCCATCGTCTCGGGCGGCGACCTGGGCCTGCGGAAATGCGCCGGCAGGATCGACAACCTGGACGACCTCCTGCAGCGGGAACCCCTGGGGGGGAGCGTCGGCGTCAGCCACACCCGCTGGGCGACGCACGGGCCGCCCTCTGACGAGAACGCGCACCCGCACTTCGACTCCGGGGGGCGCCTGGCGGTGGTGCACAACGGCGTCATCGAGAACTACCAGGCGCTGCGCTCCCGGCTCGCCGAGCTCGGGCACACCTTCCTCTCCGACACCGACTCGGAGGTGCTCGCCCACCTCATCGGCGTCCACTATGACGCCAGCCGGCTGGCGCACTCCCCGCGGCGCCTGATCGAGGCGGTGCGGGGCGCCCTCAAGGAGGTGAAGGGGACGTACGGGATCGCCGCCGTCCACCTCGAGGTCCCCGACCTGATCGTCGGCGCCCGCCTGGGGAGCCCGCTGGTGGTCGGGCTGGGGCACGGGGAGAACTTCATCTCCAGCGACGTCGCGGCGGTGGTCGCGCACACCAGGGACGCGATCTACCTCAACGACTACGACCTGGTCTCGCTGACCAAGGACAAGTTCGAGGTGCTCTCGGTGGAGGGGGGCGAGGCCGAGTTCAGGATCGACCAGGTCGATTTCACGCAGGACGAGGCGGACATCGGCGAGTTCCCGCACTTCATGCTGAAGGAGATCTTCGAGCAGCCGGAGTCGCTGCGCAACGCGATGCGCGGGCGGCTTTCGCGCGAGGACGGCACCGCCAAGCTCGGCGGCCTCAACATGACCGCCCGGGAGCTGCGGGACGTCGACCGGATCGTGCTCACCGGCTGCGGGACGGCGATGCACGCGGCGATGGTGGGCGAGTACATGATCGAGTCCATGGCGAGGATCCCGGTCGAGGTCGAGGAAG
>JANQMB010000233.1 GCA_028280355.1 Verrucomicrobiales bacterium | reverse complement strand
TTGAAGAGCATACTCACCACCCGGGCGCGGAACGCAGGGTCGATCTGGGTGACCCGCAGCGGCTCCCCGGCCTGCCCGGACGCGGCGGGGGCCGCCGCCGGGGTCGCCGGGGCCGGGGCGGGAGAGCCGTTGGCGCCGGCCGCCTCCGACTGCGCCATCCCCAGCGCGAAACCGTCGAAAAACGCCGCCCATTGGGGATCGACCGAACCGGGATCGTCCCGCCAGCGCTCGAAATTCTCGTCCAGGAGGTCGGCGTTGAAACGCGCGGCGACGCTGCTATTCATCGTGTCCGATAGGGCTCGGGGAACTTCGCGAGAACGCAAGCGGAATCATCCCCACTCATCCCACTTTCTCCACGAAAAAATTTTAGGCTTCGGCGGCGCAATCTGTTAAAATACTCGCCCTTTTTCGCGTTGTCCCCCCCGGATGGCAGGAATCGGTCCAACCCCATCCATGATCCAAGTCTCGAACCTCTCCAAACGCTATGTCGGGCGCACCGCGGTGGATGGGATCTCGTTCGAAGTCGGGCAGGGGGAGATCGTCGGTTTCCTCGGTCCGAACGGCGCCGGCAAGACGACGACGATCCGCATCCTGACGGGCTATATGCCGGCGACCTCCGGCACCGCCTCGGTGGCCGGCTTCGACGTCTTCCGGGACTCGATGGAGGCGCGGCGGCGGATCGGCTACATGCCCGAGAACGTCCCGCTCTACGACGACATGCGGGTCAAGGAGTACCTCCGCTTCCGCGCCCAGCTGAAGGGCATGCGCGGGCGGGCCGCGCGCAAGGCGGTGGGCGAGGCGATGGACCTCTGCGGCCTGACGGAGATGCGGGGCAAGATGATCGGCGCGCTCTCGAAGGGCTACCGGCAGCGGGTCGGGCTCGCCGACGCCCTGGTGCACAAACCCGACCTGCTCGTCCTCGACGAGCCGACCAACGGCCTCGACCCGAACCAGATCCGCCGCGTGCGCGAGCTGATCAAGCAGCTCGGGCTGACCCACACCATCCTCGTCTCGACCCACATCCTCAGCGAGGTGGAGATGACCTGCGACCGCGTGATCATCCTCGACCGCGGCAAGATCTGCGCCTCCGGCACGCCCGCCGACCTCGTCGGGCGCCTGCGCACCGCCCGCACGGTCACCGTCGAGCTGCGCGCCGGGGCGGCGGTCGCCGCCGACAAGCTGAAGGCGCTGCCCGGCGTGAAGAAGGTCGTCAAGGAGGGCGAGCGCGACGGCTGGACGCTGTTCACGCTGCGCGCCGAGAGCGGCCGGGACGTGCGCGAGGCCGTTGCCTCCCTCGCGGCCGAGGGCGGGTGGGCGCTCCGGGAGCTCCACGCACAGGGCGCCACCCTCGAGGACGTGTTCGTCGACGTCACCCAGTCCGGCCGCACCGGCTGAGCCCCCCGGCCACCGAAGACCCACACCACGCAATGTCCGGCCTCATCGTCACCCTCCTGCTAGCGACCATCGCCGCGCTCGCCCTGCGGGAGTTCTTCAAGGGCGGGACCGGGCCGGTCCTGTTCGTCAAGGAGCTGCGGGCCTTCTTCCTGTCCCCGGTGGCCTGGGTGGTGCTGACGCTGGTGATGCTGTTGAACGGCTTCTCATTCACCGCCGCCCTGACCGACCTCCAGGGCGGCGAGCGGGCGGTCACGCTCGCCGTCTACACTTTCAACTCCAACCAGTTCTGGCTGGCCTACTTCTTCATCTTCCCGGTGA
Source organism: Verrucomicrobiales bacterium (assembly GCA_028280355.1). GTDB lineage: Bacteria > Verrucomicrobiota > Verrucomicrobiia > Verrucomicrobiales > DEV007 > JANQMB01. The sequence goes on along the minus strand of JANQMB010000233.1, from coordinate 2,627 downwards.
TCACCATGCGGCTGTTCGCGGAGGAGCAGAAGCTGGGCACCATCGAGACCCTGCTCACCGCGCCGGTGAGCACCGTGCAGGTGCTGCTGTCGAAGTACCTCGCCGCGCTGGCCTTCTACGTCGTGCTCTGGCTGCCCAGCATGTTGAACTTCCTGGTGTTCCGCCTCAGCTCCCCGGACAGCGCCGCCGCCATCGGCTCGCTCAAGGGGAGCTACGCGATCATCCTCCTCGTCGGCGTGTTCAACATCGCCATCGGCTGCCTCGCGTCGGCCCTGACCAAGAACCAGCTGGTCGCGGCCATGGCCTGTTTCACCTTCTGCCTCCTCCACTTCCTGGTGGGTTACGTGATGGAGTCGGTGCCGATCCAGGAGCAGTTCCGCCCCTTCGTGGCCTACTTCTCCACGCTCGCCCACGTGCGCACCTCGATCGACGGCCTGGTCGACACCCGGCAGATCGTCTACTACACCAGCTTCGCGGTCCTGCTGCTGACCGCCACCTTCCACACCCTCGAGTTCCGCAAGTGGAAAGTCTGACCCCGGCATGAGCGACGACACCCCAGACGGCACCGTGGCAGACGCCCCCCCCAGACCGGGGCGGCGCGGGCGCGAGCCCGGCGAGATAAGGCGGGTCAACATCGCCATCAACGTCGCCGTGCAGATGCTGTGCGCGGTCGCCCTCTTCCTCCTGGTCAACCTCCTCGCCGACCGGCACTACAAGCGCTGGGACCTGAGCGCGGCGAAGAAGTACAGCATCTCGGGGGACACCTCCGCATACCTGGGACAGCTCGACGACGAGGTCCGCATCACCATGGCCTTCCTGGGGGGCTCGAAGGTCCGCGGCCAGCTGAAGACCCTGCTCGAGGAATACGAGCGGCTCGGCGAGGGGCAGGTGGTGTTCGAGGAGTTCGACCCCGCCCGCGACAAGACCCGCGCCATCGAGGTGGCCGAGCGCTACGAGATGGCCATCGACCAGAACGTGGTGTTCGTCGAGGTCGGGGGCCGGGTGAAGAGGGTCACCGAGCGCGACATGCTGGAGGACAACGGCCGGGCCTTCTCGGGGGAGGCGGCGATCACCTCCGCGATGCTCGCCGCCACCGAGGGGCGCCCGAAGACCGTCTACCTGATCGCCGGCAAAGGCCGCCTGCGCGAGGTCGGGGGGCGCACCGCGCTCGAGGAGCTGCTCGACCTCAGCGCGCGACACTTCTTCACCCTCAAGGAGCTGACCCTCGGCAACGTCACCGAGATCCCCGCCGACGCCGACGCCCTGCTGCTGGTCAACCCGGAGAGCGATTTCTCGCCCGGCGAGGTCGAGCTGCTGTCGGGGTACTGGGAGGACGAACGCGGCTCGATGGTGCTGTTGCTCAACCCGTCGACCGACATGCCCAACTTCTACCCCTTCCTGCGCAAGCTCGGCGTCCGCGTCCGCGGCGATCACCGCGTCATGTACGCCCAGGTCTCGGGGATCGGCGGCGCGAAGAAGATCGGCGAGGTCCAGTCACGTTTCCTCGAAGGTTCCCCGGTGACCGCCGGCCAGAAGAACAAGCTCACCATCTTCGGCGGCCAGACCTGCCCGCTCGAGGTCGCCGAGAACAACGAGGTGCTCAAGGCGAAGGGCGTCATCGCCACCGCCCTGCTCGAGGCCGACGCCAAGTTCTGGGGCGAGCGCGACCACGCCGAGGCCGCCCCCAAGCCGGGTCCGGGCGACATCCTGCCGCCGGTCTACGTCGCCGCCTCGATCGAGAAGGGGGGCTCGGACGACGCCATCGTCAAGCTCGACAGCTCGCGGATGGTCGTGGTCGGCAACTCCACCCTCCTCGACCCCGGCCAGGGCATCCGCACCAACGCGGAGTTCGTCATGAACTCCATCAACTGGACCCTCGACCGCGACGAGCGCATCGACATCCTGCCGAAGCCGGCCGTCAACACCCCGGTCAAGCTGTCCCCGGAGAGCTACCGCAACCTGTTCAACCTGGTCGTCCTGATCCTGCCGGCGGTCGCCTTCTGCTTCGCGATCTTCGTCTGGAGTTCGAGGAGGAACTGAGACGCGCAATGACCTCCCGCACCACCGCCGCCCTCGCCCTCGTCACCGCCCTGCTGGCGATCTACGTGTTCGCGATCGAGCGCCGCATCGACCCGCGCCGGGACTTCAGCGCCGTGCCGGTGGCGAAGGCGGCCGAGATCTCCGCGATCGAGATCTCCGGAGCCGCGGGCGAGATCGCCCTGGCCCGGGCGGCCGGCGGCGGCTGGAGGATGACCGCGCCCCTCGAGGACCGCGCCGACGCGACGGAGGTCGACGAGCTGGTCAACACCCTGCTCGAGCTGAAGAAACTGCAGACGGCCGATGGGGAGGACTGGCCCGGCGCTGGGGAGATGGGGCTGGGGGACACGGCGCTGAAGATCACGCTCCACGGCGAGGGCGACCGGCGCATCGGGACCCTGGCGCTGGGCGACTCGACCGGGGTGCAGGGGACCGTGTACGCCCGCTGGGAAGACGGCACGCCGTTCCTCTGCTGGGCCGATCTCAGGCTCTCCGCCGACGTCTCCGCCGACGCGCTGCGTGACATCCGCCTGCTGGCGGTGCCGGTGGAGCGCATGCGCAGGGTGAAGTTCAAGCAGGACGACACGCCC
>JANQMB010000176.1 GCA_028280355.1 Verrucomicrobiales bacterium | reverse complement strand
GACGACATCGGCATGTGGAACCGGGCGCTCTCCCTGGCGGAGGTTCAACAGAACTACAACGCCGGCGTCGCCGCCACCCCGATAGACCTTGGGGCGCTGCTCAACTCCCAGAGCGCGGACCAAGGTCTATCGGGGTGGCGGCGACGCCGGCGTTGTAGATCTGTTGAACCTCCGCCAGGGAGAGCGCCCGGTTCCACATGCCGATGTCGTCGATCAGCCCGTTCCACTCGCGGCCGGCGTCTGGGTTGCAGCCGATGCAGAGCAGGTTCTGGCCGTTTTCCTCGATCGGCCCCGTCCCGCCGGTAGCCTGCAGGGTGCCGTCGATGTAGAGCGCGGTGGAGCTGCCGGCGGTGGTGGCGACGATGTGGTGCCAGTTGCCGTCCCCGCCCGGGGTGTTGCCGTATCCCGCCGTGGAGAAGATGTCAGAGCTGTCGCCGCCGCCCGCCCAGGCATACTGGATCGGGTCGCTGGGATCCCGGTAGGCGATGCGGTAGTCCCTGCCCTCGCCGTGGGCGAGGATCGCCTGCCAGCCGTTGTCGATGTTGTCCAGGCGGACCCAGACCGAGATCGAGAGGTCCGACCCGGTCCGGTCGATGTCGTTGGCGAAGGCGCCCGCGGCGCCCGGGTCGGGGATGGTGATGCCGTTGCCGTTCCCGCCGGGGAAGCTGCCGGTCAGGCCGAAGCCGGTCCGGCCGGCGGCGAAGGTGACGGAGCCGTTGACCGTCCCGTCGTCTTCGGTGGTGCTGGCGTGGCCAGTGAAATCGGAGGCCTTGTCCTGGGCGTCGCCATCGAAGGGCCAGTAGTTGAGGAGGCCGTTGACGAGCTGGCCGTGGGATCCCGTCTGTGCCGCGAAGAAGAGGAGGCTGGCGCCCAGCGGCGCGATGAGTGAGGAACGCATAGGGGTGGAGGAGTTGGTGGGTGAGGGTGATCGTTAGTGGTTAGTTTGCGGAGATCCTTGAGCCTACAGGCGGCGGAAAACCGGGGGTCGGAGGCCGTCCTGTCGTGTGGCGGACACGTCGGGGGAAATCGTGTTGTCGATCAAGGCTGTGAAGTCCGTCCCGGCCTCGGAGGATTTCCTTTTCTCCAGGAGCACGCCATCGACTCCCTGCAGCACGTCTTGTGAGTTGGGGTTTGCTGGGCATCGGGGGTGGCGAAGAACGCATGCAGGCGGCCGCTGCTCGGTCAGCAGTCTCGTGGGCTCCCTCGTAAGCCCTGTCGGCTCCGACGGACATCCCCGGCCTCGATTTGTTCCCGCCCATCAGTGGTGTACCTAATGGAGTCCGGACGTCGCGAAACGTTACTGAGAAAATTCCGATTACTGAGAAAATCCCGGCAGTGGGCGTGGGCGCCCCGGGGAGGGATCGCTGATTCCCCCGACCCGATGTCCGCTGGCCTCCGCCCTCTGCCAGGCAGTTGGGGGTGCCTCCCGGGATACGGGACGCCCTCTACTTCGTCCGGGGCGGCCCGTGCCCCCCGCGAGTGTCCCCCGCCGGGTCTTGGGACAGGACAAAGTGGGACCAGGCCGACCCGAGGACATGTTTCGAGTTGGTGCCATCTGGCCATCGGATCGAGACCGATTCGACCGAGGGATCCAGGAAGAGCATCGGGCTCGACTGGGACAGGTACCCGCCCCCCTGGTAGATCTCTGCAGCGCGTGTGCCGCCGGCCGTCTCGAGGAGGATCCGCGCCCCGGTGGCCAGCGGGTTGCCCGGACGACCCTTGAGGCGGAGCGTGCGCATGGCCTCGCCTCCGCCCCTGCGTCTGAAAGCGATCAGGTCCCCATCATTGATGCCGATGACGAAATCGGGGTGCCCGTCCATGTCCAGGTCGGTCTTCGCCAGCCCCCGGCCGTCGAGGCGGACGCTCATCCCGCTGCGGTGAGGGGGGATGGGGTGGAAGGAGCCGTCGCCGTCGCCGAGCAGCAGGATGCTCAGGCCGCCGCGGTAGGGCGGTGTTTCGAACTGCGGGTCGGAGAAGTTCTGTACCGCGTAGATGTCCAGGTTGCCGTCCGCGTCGACGTCGCAGAGCTCGACGCCGAAGATCGGGGAGGTCTGCGCGGCGTTGGGCAGCGGCCGGAACTCGAACCCCCCGGAACCGTCGTTTAAGAAGACGCCGGACTCTAGGGTGTCTGCCTCGAACTTCGCCGCGGCATCGAGCCGCGCGGGATCGTATATCTCCGGGAGCGTCGAGGTGGCGAACTTGTGGAAGGTCTCGAACTTCTCGCGGAGGCCGGGCATGGCGAAGGTCGAGCAGCTCTTGCCCCGGATGGGGTATAGCGTGTCATCCTCGTATTTGGCTTCGACCAACCGGTTTCTCCCGCCGCCGGTGTGATCCCCGTAGTAGATCTGCACCGGTTTCTTCGGGGAGGCGTGGTATTTGGTGTTGAGCCCGGCGTTGCCGACCACGTAGTCGATATCGCCGTCGTTGTCGACGTCCCCCCCCGTGATGCTGTTCCACCACCCGCTGCGCCCCGGCGCGGACCCCATGGGGATCCGGGCCAATGTTCCGGAACGGTTTCGGTAGAGCGTCACCGGGCCCCACTCGTAGGTGACGAGGAGATCGACCCACCCGTCCCCGTCCGCGTCGGACCAGAGGGCGGCGGTGACCATCCCCCCCGACCGCAAGCCGGGGGCGCCCGATTCTGGAAGCTCGATGAAGCGCGGCGTCCCGCCAGCCGGAGTCTCGTTGACCAGCAGGCGGCTGGTCGCCGCCAGTGGGTATTCCCCGCTCACCACGCGCCCGCCGACGAACAGGTCGAGGTCGCCGTCCCGGTCGAAATCGGCGGCGCAGACCGAGCTGCTGTTGTCGAGCGCGTCTGGCAGCGCCCCGGCCGGGGCGGGGGCGAAAGCCCCGCCGCCGTCGTTCAGGTAGAGGCGGTGGCGGACCAGGGGGTCGCCCGGGTCGTGCTCGTAGCTACCCGACGCGACGTAGAGGCCGGGGTCGCCGTCGGAGCCGGCATCGAAAAACAG
>JANQMB010000163.1 GCA_028280355.1 Verrucomicrobiales bacterium | reverse complement strand
GTTCCTGGCCGTCGTTTGGCCGGTTGCGCGGGGGATGGTGGGTGGGTGGACGCCCCCCGCCGGGGGTTACGCGGTCTGGGGGGCGAGGGGGCGCTCCGGCTCGGCCTCCGGCGCCGCCCGGTCGCGGTCAGGCGCCTGGGGGCGCATGCCGAGTTTCTCCAGCAGGCGGAGGTCCTGCTCCGCCCGCGGGTTTTTGGCGGTGAGCAGTTTGTCGCCGTAGAAGATCGAGTTGGCCCCGGCGAAGAAGCACAGCGCCTGTGCCTCCTCGCTCAGCTCGGTGCGCCCGGCGGAGAGGCGGACTTTGGCGCCGGGGATCGCGATGCGGGCGCAGGCGATGGTGCGGGCGACGTCGAAGGTGTCCACCGGCGCCGAGCCCGCCAGCGGCGTGCCGGGCATCGGCATCAGCTTGTTGATCGGCACGCTCTCCGGCGGCGGGTTGAAGTTCGACAGGACCTCCAACATGCGCAGGCGGTCGTCGGCCGTCTCCCCGAGCCCGAGGATGCCGCCGCTGCACACCGACATGCCGGCGTCCTGGACGTGGCGGATGGTGTCGAGCCGGTCCTGGAAGGTGTGGGTGGTGACGATGTTGCCGTAGTGTTCGGGGGAGGTGTCGATGTTGTGGTTGTATGCCGTGACGCCGGCCTCCTTGAGCTGTGCGGCCTCCTCGGCGCCGAGCTCGCCGAGGGTGGTGCATACCTCCATGCCCAGGGCGGAGACCTCGCGGACGATCCCCAGCACCTCCTCGAAACGCTTCGAGCCCGCCCTGACGCCCTTCCAGGCCGCCCCCATACAGAAGCGCGTGGAGCCGTTCTCGCGCGCCGCCCTGGCGCGCTCGAGGATGTCGCATTTCGGCATCAGGCGCTCGGCCTCGACCCCGCTGTCGTAGCGCGCGCTCTGCGCACAGTAAGAACAGTCCTCGCTGCATCCGCCGGTCTTGATCGACAGCAGGGTGCACAGCTGCACCTCGTCTTCGGGCCAGTGCTTCTCGTGCACGGCGCGCGCGCGCTTGAGAAGCTCGAAAAAGGGCAGCTCGTAGTGGGTCTTGAGTTCGTCGAAGGTCACCTGGAGGAAGATCTATCGACGATATCGGGGGAATTCACAGGGTTTTTTGGCGGCCCGCCCCTTTCGGGGCGCCGCTAGTACTTCCAATACCCGCCCGGGGAGATGACCGGCTTGGTGGGGTCGGAGTAGTCGGTCTTCCCCATCGCGCCCCACATCCTGACCCCGGTGGCGGACCGCCACTTGGCGCTCATGCTCTCGCCGGTGTGGCAGCCGTAGCTGCGGCACTCGGCGCCGCGGGCGAAGGAGGAGCGCCTGATGGCGCGCAGCTCGTCCTCGTGTAGCCACGCCCGGCTCGCGCCCATGATGATGTTGCTGTAGTCCATCATGAAGGCGTGCCGGTTGGAGTGGCCGTAGTATTCGAAGCCGACCACCTTGGTGTTGCGGCGGTTCATGCCGCGGTTGATGTAGTTGATCACGTCCTCGCCGCTGTAGACCCAGACCAGCTTGACGCCGTATTTGTCGCGCACGGACTCGATCCAGGAGATCAGGGGTTTGCCGTCCTCGGTGGCGCGGGTCTCGTAGCAGGGGCGGTAGACCAGCCAGGTGATCGGCTGGCCGGTGCCGCGTTCCGCCTGTAGCTGTTGGATCCGGACCCGCGCGGGGCGGATGAAGTTGCCCCACCAGCGGTCGTGCCGGTCCGGTTCGCGCCGCAGGTTCTCCCACTGGCGCAGCGCCGGGCCGCCGCTGAGGATGATGAACTCGCCGGCCCCCTTGGCCTTCGGGCGGCCGAACAGCGCCTGGGCGTCTCCGGCCGGCAGCAGGGCGAGGGCCAGCCCGAGCGCGGCCGCGGCGGCGCGTGGCGGGTGCGGGGGGCGGCGCTGCATAGCCTGAGGATAGCCGCGGATCGCCCCGAATCAAACGGCCTCCCCGGCGACCAGGTCGTCGTAGCTCTGGCGCTTGCGGATCACCTCCGCGTCCGCCCCGTCGACGAGGACCTCTGCCGGGAAGGGGCGGGAGTTGTAGTTGCTGGCCATGACGAACCCGTAGGCGCCGGCGCTCAACAGGGCGATGAGGTCGCCCTCCGCCAGCTCGGGGAGCACGCGGTCCTGGGCGAAAAAGTCGCCGCTCTCGCAGATCGGCCCGACGATGTCGACGGTCTCTGCCTCCCCGGAGGGTTCCTTCACCGGCGCGATGTCGTGGTGCCCCTGGTAGAGCGCGGGGCGGATCAGGTCCCCCATGCCCGCGTCGACGATGGCGAAGGTTTTGGCGCGGCCGCGTTTCTTGTAGAGCACCCTGCTGATCAGGACCCCGGCGTTGCCGACGATGAAGCGGCCGGGCTCGAAGAGGATCTTCATGTCGAGCGGCTTCAGCACCGGCACGACGGCGGAGGCGTATTCCTCGACGGTCAGCGGCCGCGCGTCGCCGCGCGCCCCCTCCTCCCACCAGCGGCGGTCGCCGCTGGCCAGGGAGTCCTCGTAGATGATCCCGATGCCGCCGCCGATGCTGAAGAACTCGATGCCGTGTTTCGCCTTCAACCCGGCCGCCAGCGGGGCGACCTTCTCGACCGCCTCGACGAAGGGCTGCACCGAGGTCAGCTGCGAGCCGATGTGCATCTGCAGCCCGCGGAGGGCGACGTTGGGCATCTCCGCTTCGGCGCGGGCGTAGAGCGCCTCGATGTCCTGGAAGTCGACGCCGAACTTGTTCTCGCTCTTGCCGGTGGAGATGTACTTGTGGGTCCCGGCGTCAACGTTGGGGTTCACCCTCACCGCGACCGGGGCGCGCTCCCCCAGCTCGCCGGCGACCCGGTCGATGAAGCGCAGCTCGGCCTCGCTCTCGACGTTGAAGCAGTAGATGCCCTCGCGGAGGGCGTACTCGATCTCCTCGCGGGTCTTGCCGACGCCGGCGAAGGTGCACCCCGCGGCCCTGCCGCCGGCCTTGGTGACGCGGAACAGCTCGCCGCCGGAGACGATGTCGAAATCGGCGCCCTCCGCGGCCAGGAGCCTCAGTACGGCGAGGTTCGAGTTGGCCTTCACCGCGTAGGCGATGTGGTGGTCGAGTTCCCCGAGGGCGGCGTCGAGGCGCCGGTAGTGGTCGCGGATGGTGGCGGCCGAATAGACGTAGAGCGGGCTGCCGTGGGCGTCTGCGAGCGCGCCCAGTTCGACGTCCTCGCAGTGCAGTGAGCCATCGCGGTATCGGAAGGAGTGCATGGTGAGGTGGAGCTATTAGTCCGTGGGCGCCGGGGAATCAAGGTGGGACGGCGCGCTCCCCCCCGGCGCGGGGCTCCAAAAGCCCTTGACCGGGGGCACAGCGCGGCTATTCTACGCGCCCGTTTTTAGAGAACCCGACCACCGATACCATGGCCAAAGTCTGCAGCATCACCGGAGCCCGCGTCCGCCGTGGGGGCAAGATCCACCGGAGCGGCCTGGCCAAGAAGAAGGGCGGTATCGGCCGCCACGTCACCAAGGTCAACAAGCGCGACGTCTCGCCCAACTTGCGGGTGAAGCGTATCTGGGTGCCGGAGCTCAACCGCCACGTCAAGGTCAAGCTCACCGCCCGCGCCCTCAAGACGGTCGGCAAGAACGGCGCCTACGCGACGCTCAAGAAAGCGGGCCTCATCTAGCGGCTCCGGGGCGGCCGCGCCACCCTCTCCGGTGTCCCCCGCTGGCCGGCGGGAAGCTGCCGATCGCGATTGACCGCGAATCCGGTGCGGACTAGGTTTGTCCCAGATAGATCGGGTGTCCCCCAAAGACCCATCGCCGTAAGATCGTTGACTATTGACTGCGTGCCACCTGGGCGCGCCGGTGTTGTGTTTGCTGTGGCCCGGCACCCGGCAACACACCAAATTGCGCCCGTGCCGGGAGGGCCGTGCGTTCCAACGTCCAACTAGAAAGGATCCGTCCCCATGTCCTGTTCCAAGACGATAGCCGCCGTAGCCACCCTGTTCCTGTTCGCGGGGCTCGCCCCCGCGCAGCAATACACCAGAGAGCAGATCGCCGCCCACAAGAAGCTCTACCACGAGGCCGTCGCGGAGCGCGACGCCGGCCGCCTGGCGGCCGCCGAGCTGAAGGCCAGGCAGCTGGCCCGCGCCCGCCCCGGGGACCCGTACGTGAGGCGCCTGCTGGTCCAGATCCAGAACCAGCGGCGCGAGCTGCGCGAGCGCCCGCAGTGGGAGCGCCTGCTGCAGACGATCATCGTGCCCAAGGTCGAGATCGACGGCGCCTCGCTGGCCGAGGTCCTCGAGTACGTCCGCGCCAAGGCGGAGGCCGGGTCCGGCGGCCGCGGCGCGCCGAGTTTCGTCGTCCGCGGCGAGGGGGCCGGCGGGCGCGAGGTCACCCTCAGCTTGAGGAACGTGCCGCTGAGCGAGGTGCTCCGCTACGCGGGCGAGCTCAGCGACGTGCGTTTCACGTACGAGAAGTATGCGATCGTGGCCAACGACCTGCGGCCCGCCCTGGCCCGGGGTCCGGAGCCCGCACCCCCGGCCGCGCCGGATGGGCCGGCGGCCCCCGAGGCGCCCGACGCCGAGGGGGGGGAGTTCCCCGGGGTCCTCAACTTCCGCGCCCCGTCGGTCGCCAGCTCCGCCGGCTCGTTTCCGGGATAGGGTGCCGCCACCGACCGGGTTCACAGCCACACCATGACGTCCGCCACCGCCCCCCGCGCGCTTGTCACCGGGGGCGAAGGCGAACTCGGGACCGCGTTGGCGGCGGAGCTCGGGTCGCGTGGGTTCGAGGTTCTCTCGCCCGGGAGGGGGGAGCTCGACGTCGCCGACGAGGGTTCGGTGGCCGCGTACTTCGAGTCGCGCGTCGACGGCCGCATCGAGCTGCTGGTGAACAACGCGGGGCTGCGGCGTGACGCGCCGCTGGCGGCGATGGCGGAGCCCGACTGGGACGAGGTGCTGGGGGTCAACCTGCGCGGCGCGTTCCTCTGTGCGCGCCAGGCGTTCCGCATCTTCGTGAGGCAGCGCGGCGGGCACGTCGTCAACATCGGCTCCCTGTCCGGCTCCAGGGGCGCCGCGGGGCAGGCGAACTACGCCGCCTCGAAGGCCGGGCTGGTGGCGCTGACACAGAGCCTGGCGCGGGAGGGCGGCCGCCGCGGCGTCCGCGCCAACTGCGTGCTCCCAGGTTGGATGGAGACCAAGTTCACGCACGGCGTCCCGGCCGCGGTCCGCGGGCGTGCGCTGGACATGCACGCGCTGGGCAGGTTCAATACCCCCGCGGAGGCGGCACGTTTCATCGGGTTCCTCCACGCCGAGATGCGGGCGGTCTCCGGCCAGGTCTTCCAGCTCGATAGCCGGGTCTGAGCCCGCGCCCCACCAGATGCCGATGCCCGACCCGCAGCCCCCCGACCCTTGCTGTTCATAGCCGCCAAGATCGCGGTGCTCGCGGCGACCAGCTCGCTGCCCGCCGTCGACGTCTCCCTGACCCGCCCGTTCGAGGCGGGCCAGGTGTTCTCCTATGCCGCCGTCGGCAGGACGTACCGGCAAACCATTGTTAGTACCGAGGGCGCGGTGGTGGAGGAGTCGGTGCGCGGGCTGCGCTGCGAGCTCGCCGCGGCGGTCGAGGTGGTCTCGGTGTTCGAGGGCGGCAGGCCGCACGAGCTCGCGGTGCGGGTCTTCCGCCTGGTGGTGGGCGAGGGTTTCCGCCCCGGCGCCCGCGCCGGGGCGATCGCCGACGGCGAGGAGCCGCTGGCGGCGGGTTTCGCCCTCGCCGTGACCTACCCCGAGCTCGGGGGGGCGGCGCCGGAGATCCGGCCCGCCGGGGGCGAGGAGCTGGACGCGGCCGCGGTGGAGGCGTTGCGGCTGGTGTTGCCGTCGCCGGCCGGCGGGAGGGACGACGACTCGATGTTCGGGTGCCGACAACCCGTGCGGTTCGGGGAGCGTTGGGGGATCGATCGCGACCGCGCGGCGCGGGCGCTGAGGGGGGGCGGGCTGGAGATCGACCCGGAGCAGCTGACGGGTGAGGTGGCGCTGGTCGCCATCGGTGGCGGCGGAGACTACCGGGTGCGGGTCGATTTACAGGGCCGTCGGGCCGGGGTGCCCCTCCCCGATGGCTACGCGACCCGCGCCGGCGACCTCCGCACCCGGCTGGCCTTGCGGCTGCCCGCGGATCCCGCCATGCCACCGCTCGGCGAGGATGTGGAGTATTCGCTGCGCAGCCACGCCCTCGGCAGAGAGGGCGAGCGGCTGATGGCGGTCGATATGGTCTTCTATCAGACCTGCCGCGCCCGTTACCGGCTCGTCGGGGACGACAGCTGAACGACGACACAACCCCCACCGGGGGTCGAGGGCTCCGGCAGAGCTGGGGCTTTGTCGGGATCCCTCAAGGCCATCCTCGGCCGCCCGCAGGCGCTCTGGAGCCCCATTTTCGGGGGATTTCTCAAGGGAAACCGCGAACCCGCGCCCCCTTGGGACAACGGGGAGGTTCGACCCCAGAGATCCAGCCTCGCCGGGCATACGATGTGAAAATAATGAAAAATATAAAAAAATCTAACAAATCTTAATATCTATGATATTTTTGTAGAATACCATGCAAAGTTCAACTTCGTGCTGGGGGGAGCGCCGTTGGAGAATCCGGAAACTGTTGCTAGTTTCCGCAACATTTGGCATCGCGCTCACGGAGAGTCACGCGCAGTTCACCGACTGGCAGCAAGCTGGCGCCGGGGACTGGTTCGACCCCGTCAATTGGTCCGCCGGGGTTCCTGGTCCGGGATTTTTCCCCCAGCCGGCGATCGCCCGCATCGACATGGGCACGGCACAGGTCGGCGCCACTGGGGCCAACACCTACTATGGGCTGAAAATCGGTGACTTCTCTACCGGTGCTCTGGAGATCAACAGCGGGGGCACCCTGCTTTCCACCAACAACCTCTTCTTCATCCCCGCCGATGTGATCCTGGGGTCCGGCATCGGGTCGAGCGGGACGGCGACGGTCACTGGTGCGGGGAGCCTGTGGACGGTGGAGACGGTCTTCCGGGTGGGGCTCGAAGGGCAGGCGGCCCTGACGATCTCAGGGGGTGGGCGGATCGCCTCGAGCGCCGCAGCGGACATCGGCTTCGGCAGCAACGGCACGGCCAACGTCCTCATTTCCGGGGCGGGCTCGGAGTGGGCGAGCAGCGGGGTGATGGTGATCGGCGGGGATGGCGTCGCCGATGTCGTGGTCAATTCGGGTGGGCAGCTGACCAACTCGGCCGAGGTTTTCCTGGGCAACGGTGCGGGCGGCGGGGACGTGACCGTCACCGGAACCGGTTCGCGTTGGGATTCCAGCGCGGAGGTGATCGTGGGCAGGGCGGGGGCGGCGACTTTGACAGTCGGCAGTGGCGGGGTCGCCGATTTTGCGACCGGCGGGTTGGTCGCCGGGGAGGCCACCGGGGCGGCCGCCACGATCACGGTCTCCGGTACGGGCACCGAGCTGCGCAGCGGGAATCTGGTTTTGGGGGACTCCGGCAACGCGGACCTGACGGTCGATACCGGGGCGGCTGCGACCAGCGGGTCGGTCTCGATCGCCGACGCGGCTGGATCGAACAGCAGCGCTTCGGTCGATGGGGTGGGGACCTCGTGGACGACGGGTGACCTGGGGGTGGGCACGCGCGGGACGGGTTCCCTGACCGCCAGCGCGGGCGGCGCGCTCGACTCGGCGAACACCGCGGTGGGCGACGCGTTGGGGGCCAACGGCACCTTGACGGTCGGTGGGGCGGGTACGACTTGGGACGCCAGCGGGAACGTCCGGATCGGTGGTGGCGGCACCGCGACCTACAGTTTGACGACCGGCGCCGTGGCGACGGCGAGCGGCGGCCTGACGGCGGGGGCTGACGCCTCCGGGAACGGCACGGCCAACATTAGCGGGGGCGCCTCGTGGACGGTGACCGGCGACTCGGTTCTCGGCGGTTTGGGCACGGGCGCCCTGGCGATATCGGGTGCGGGGACGGCGTCCTTCGGGGGGAAGGTCGAGATGGGTACACAGCAGGGCGGCTCGGGCGGCGCGACGGTGGACGGGTTCGGGAGCGCCTGGACGACGGGCGACCTCACCATCGGCGGCGCCGGTGGGGCCAATGTCGCCGTGACCTCCGGCGGCAGGTTGACGGCGGACGCGTTGCAACTGGGCGAGCTGGCGACCGGTACGGGCGACCTCTCGGTCACCGGGTTCGGCTCGGTGTTGACCGTCGACTCGCTGGTCGCGGGCGGGCTGGGCGACGGTATGGTCTTGGTGGGGTCGGGGGCGAACGCGAGCGTCTCCGGGGACGTGATGTTGGGGCAGGGGCTGGTGGCCTTCGGCGAGCTCAAGGTCGAGGGCATCGGCACGGCGCTGCTGACCCGCGACCTGACCGTCGGGGGATCGGGCGGGGGCCGGTTCGAGGTGACAGGGGGAGGGTTGGCGAACTCGATCGGCAACGTGGAGATCGGCGGCACCAACGGTTCGGTGGGGATCGCCGAGGTGCGCGACGCCGGCAGCCTGTGGCAGGTGGTCGGCGGTGTCACCGTGGGCGATGGCGGTGACGGGACATTGACGGTGAGGGACGGCGGGAGGGTGCGGGCGCTCTCCGGCGCCGGGGTCGCCACGGGGATCGGTTCGAGCGGGACGCTGCGCGTGGCGGGGGCCGGATCGGTGTTCGAGAACACCGGCAACCTGGATCTCGCTTTCAGCAGCAGCCGGGTGGCGAACCTCCGGGTCGAGGGTGGGCTCGCATACGTCACCGAATCGGTCCTGATCGGGGTGTCCTCGACGGTGTTCCTCAGCGGGGGGGAGCTCTCGGTCGACGGGCTGACCCGCGCGGCGGGCGGGAGCTTCAGTTGGACGGGGGGCCGGCTGACGGTCCGCGGCAGCGGCGGCCTCTCGATCGGCACGACGGGCCCGCTCGGGGCGACGGTGGCGGTCGACTCGGCGGCGGCACAGTATCTCGATGTCACCGAGCTGATCACCATCGACCCGGGCGCACAGCTGGCCTTTACCGGTAGCGCCCTGGCCGCCGGCGGGATCGTCAACGACGGGCAGATCAGTTTCACCGGTGGCTCCTTCACGGTCGGGGCCGCCGGGTTTTCGAACAACAACCTGGCGGCGTTCGAGGACGTGACGCTCGGCGGCCAGTACCACAGCCCGGCGGGTTCGAGTACCTCGATCACCGGGACGGTGGTGTTCGGGGGCCAGGTGAGAGGTGCCGGGCAGTTCACCGGTACCGGTCTCGCAGTCGTCAACGGCCAGCACCTCCCCGGGGACAGCCCGGCGAGGGTGGAGGTCGCGGGGGGCTTCCAGTATGGGGCGGGCGCCTCGGTGACCTTCGAGCTCGGCGGCACCGTCCCCGGTTCCGGATACGACGTCCTGGCAGTCGCCGGCGACGTCACCCTGGCCGGCACGCTCGTCGTCGATCTGATCGGCGGCTTCGTGCTCGCGCCGGGGATGGACTTCGTCGTCATCGAAGCCGGGGGTGCCCTCGGCGGCGCCTTCGATGGGCTGGCCGAGGGTGCCACGGTGGGGAACTACACCGGCGAAGACCTGTTCATCACTTACGCCGGCGGCGATGGCAACGACGTCGCCCTCTTCACCGCACCGCCGCCGATCCCCGAGCCCGGTGTCGCCCTACTCGTCCTGTCCGCCCTGCCCCTCGCGCTGCGCCGCCGCCGAGCCGCCCTCTAGGGCGCCGATCACCTCCAGCGCTGCGGAGTGCGCGGCGACGTCGTGCACGCGGAGCACCGCCGCCCCGCGCAGGGCGCAGGCGACCGAGCAGGCAATTGTCCCCGCGTCGCGCGCCTGCGGTTCCGCGAGGCCGAGAACTTCCCCGATCACCGTCTTGCGGGACACCGGTAGCAGCAGCGGGCGGCCGAGGCGGGCCAGGTTGGCAGTGTGGCGGAAGATGCGCAGGTTGTCGTCGCGGTCTTTGGCGAAGTCGATACCGGGGTCGAGCAGCGTCCGTTCGCGCCCGAGCCCGGCGCCTTCGGCGAGCGCCAGCCTCTCCTCGAAGAAGCGCTCGAGCTCGCCCATGACGTCCGGGTAGCGCTGGCCGCGGTGTGGCTGCTTGGGCAGCCCGACGCTGTGCATGATGAGCAGGGCGCTGCCGTGGTCGGCACACAGCCGGGCGTTGCGGTCGTCGGGGAGCGCGCCGATGTCGTTGAGCAGGTCGACCCCCAGCGGTAGGACCTCGCCGACCACCTCCGGCCGCCAGGTGTTGACCGACAGCATCGGGGGCGTTCCCCCCGGGCGCGCCTCCGCCGCCAGCCCGGCGAAGGCGTCCACGAAGGGGCGCAGCCGCGCCACTTCCTCGGCGGCGGTGATCGCCCCGCGGTTGGTGCGCGCGCTCTCCGCGCCGACGTCGATGATGTCCGCACCGTCGCGGATCTGCCGGCCGGCCCGGGCGAGCGCGGCGTCGATGTCGAGGGTGCCGTCGCCGGAGAACGAGTCGTCGTTGACGTTGACGATCCCCATCAGCAGCGGCCGCCGCCGCGGGAAGCGGATCTCGCGGTCGCGCGCGCGCAGCAACATCAGGCCTGGCCGCGGGGCGCGAGGGGGACGAGTTCTTTGCCCCCCCGGCGCAGGCGGACGGTGTGGGTGAACCCGACCTCCGCCGCGAGGTCGGCGGCGCGCGCGAAGTCGGCGCCGACCTCCCCTGGCGCGTGGGCGTCCGAGCTGATCGCCAGCGGGACACCCGCCGCGCACATCAGCTCGAGGAACTCGCGCGCCGGGTACTGCTCGCGGCAGTCCTTGCGCCAGCCGGCGGTGTTGATCTCGATCGCCGCCCCGGAGCCGAGCGCGGCCTCGATCGCCGGTTCGTAGTAGCCGCGCAGGTCGCCCGCGGGGCGGTGGCCGAATTTCTTCGGCAGGTCGGGGTGGGCGAGCAGGTCGAACTTGCCGCTGCCCGCGCAGCGGGTGTAGATCCGCCAGTAGGCGTCCCAGATCTCCTCCACCTCCGTCTCGGCCCACCTGCCGATCCACTTCGGGTTGTCGATGTCCCATCCGGGGGCGATGTAGTGCACGCTGCCGATCAGGTAGTCGAAGTCCGCCATCTCGGCGAGCCGGTCGGTCCAGGCCTCGTCGCCCTCGAGGTAATCGACCTCCAGCCCCAGCCGGATCGGGATCTCCGGCACCGCCTGGCGCGCGGCCTCGACCTTCTCAAGGTAAGCCGGGATCTCCGAGCGCAGCATCCGCCAGTCGTCGAAATCGTCCGCCGCCATCGGGCAGTGTTCCGAGAAGCCGATCTCCCCCAGACCCAGCTCGGCCGCCCGCCTGGCGTATTCGACCGGTTCGCCCACAGCGTGCCGGCAGAGCGGGGTATGCATGTGGTAGTCGGCCAGCGATCCCAGCGCCATGGGAGCCACGATGGCACGGATCTCCATGCAGTCTTTCGAATTTCCAAAGTTTCTCGGACGGAAAAAAATGCCGAGGTGGGCAAATTGGGCTTGATCCCGGCGGCCGTTTTCAGCAAAAATGGTCAGATGAAGAAGTTTCTCCCCCTCATTGCCACCTGTCTCACGCTCTCGGGCGTCCCGGCGCACGCCATCGTCGGCGGCCCGTGGGACAACAACAATTTCAACCAGGTCAACCAGGGGACCTACCAGGCCACCATGGTCATGCGCAACGGCCTGGGCATGGCGCGCTTCACCGACAACATGGACGCCGCCCAGTTCTCTCTGGTGAACCAGTCGGTCGTCTTCTACCAGGGGATCGTCTATCTCGGCGGCGCCTTCGGCAACGTCGATTGGGTGAACTACGAGGTCAACGGCATCACCAATGGCGATACCGTCAACAACTTCGTCGATAGCGGCACCGCCCGGAACATCGACGTTTGCAACACGACCTGGCAGTGCCGGATCACCGAGCATGCGCCGATCATGCGCTTCGCCGGCAGCGGCGTGGCGAACTTCTTCGGGCCGCTCACGACCTTCGACCGGCAGACCACCACCACCACCACGATCATCCAGGGCAACACCACCACGGTGATCGACACCACCGTTGTCGATGTCGGCGGCGAGAGCGACAGGTTCAAGTCGGTCGGCAAGGAGGTGAAACTCCACGTCTACGGCTCACAGATCTCCACCCAGACCCTCATCCAGCTGGCGACGGCGACTGGTTCCGGTGCCGGCGGGGTCGGGGGAACCTCCACTGCCGTTGTTAACTAGTCAGCTCTCTTCGGCATTTGGTCGCCCCCCGGGAAAGGCGACACATCCCCTCAAGTAAAACTCTGATACAGCTGGCGGGGCGGGCTGACACCGAGAGGGTGTCAGCCCGTTCTGTCTAATCAAGCGAACGGCGAATGGATCCCACCGAGACCGGATAGAGATGTTGGCTTCGAATGTCAGGGCTGCCCGTCGCCGGCAGCGGGGCGGGTTCACGCTCATCGAGCTGTTGCTGGTCGCCGCCATCGTGATCGTGCTGACCTCGGTGGTGTTCGCGCTGACTGGCTCCCTGCGGCGCAAGGCGGAGATGGCGGCCTGTGTGGCGAACATGAAGAGCATCTTCACCGCCCTCTCCACCTACACCACCGATCACGGCCACTGGCCGCAGGTGCCGGAGTCGGTTCTGGCCGACGAGGAGAAACTCACCGACTGGTGGGAGGCCGTGCTCTCCGAATACGACATCTCGGAGAAGACATGGCAGTGCCCGACCTACAAGCGCCTCTCGGCCGCCAGCAAGCAAGGGGAGGGGAAGCTCTGCTACATTCCGACCATGTTCGACGGGGCGAGCACCCTGACCCCCTACCGCTGGCCGAACCAGCCCTGGCTGATGGAGATCGGGGATCACCACGGCAAGGGACCGCTGGTTCTCAGACCAGACGGCTCCGTCCGGCCATGGTCCCTAGCGCCACCAGATCAACAATAGCCATAAAAATAGCCCCGGCGAGAATTACAATGACAATACATGAATTGTATTTAAATTTCGCCTAAGTTTTGGTTTGCTGGGTCGTCACGGTTCTCATGAACCGCAGAATCTGGTAGGTTGCGGCTGATGGCTGCGACGCTATTTCCCCAGTAGATTCCCACTCCATTCACCGACCTCAATAGCCACCCCCCCCCC
>JANQMB010000145.1 GCA_028280355.1 Verrucomicrobiales bacterium | reverse complement strand
TTGAAGCATTCGCCGACCGCCGCCTCGTCCCGCAGGCAGCGCAGGATCCCGTCCACGAAGTCGTCGACGTAGCACCACGCGCGGATCTGGCTGCCGTCGCCGTGGATGCTGATCGGCTCGCCGGCCAGGGCGCGCTTGATGAAAATCTGCATCGCCCCCTCGCCGGTCTGCCCGGGCCCGTAGATGTTGAAGGGGCGCACCGTGACCGTCCGCAGGCCGTGTTCGGAGTGGTGGGCCCTGGTGAGGTGTTCGCCCGCCAGCTTGCTGACCGCGTAGCTCCAGCGCGCCTCCCCGGCCGAGCCGGCGACGGTGTTGTCCCCCTCGGCCGACCGGAAGGCGACCGGGCCGAACACCTCCGATGTCGAGAAGTCGATGAAGCGGCCGGCCACCCCGCAGGCCCGCGCGGCGGCGAGGGCGTTGGCGGTGCCGATCGTGTTGACCTCCATCGTGCGCACCGGGCTCCGTATGACGGTGTCGATCCCCGCGACGGCGGCGGCGTGGATGACCACGTCGTGCCCGCGCATCGCCTCGGTGAGCGCCCCCCTGTCGAGGACGTCGCCCTCGACCACTGCGATGTCCGGGTGCCCGGCCAGGGGGCTCGAGGACAGCGTGTCCCGCTGGAAGTTGTCGTAGACGGTGATCTGGTGGTCGTCCACCAGGCGCCGCATGATGGCGTTGGCGATGAAGCCCGCGCCTCCGGTGATGAATATCTTCTGTTTGCTCATTGCTGGTTCGCGAGTGCGTCCCTCACGCCAGAGACGACGTGCGCGACGTCCGCCTCGCCCATCTTGGGGTAGAGCGGGAGGGCGAGGCCATGCTTCGCACAGCTGGCGGCGGCGGGAAAGCGGCGTTCGCAATCCAGCCGATATTTCTCCTGGTAGTAGGCCTCAGCGGGGATGCATTGGGCGCCGCGGTTGCTCCCGATCTCGGCGCCGCGGAGGTCGGCGATCATCTTCGCCCGGTCGACCGACTCGGGGAGGACGACGTGGAAGGTCTGCCACGAGTGGCCCGCCGCCCCCGCCGGCAACCTGAGGTCGTCGCATCCGGCGAGCCCCTGCAGGTAGTTCCGCGCGATCTCCCGCCTCCGTTCCAACAGGGCGGGGAGCCGCTCCATCTGCCCGGCGGCGAGGGCCGCCGCGACGTCCGTCAGGCGGTAGTTGAAGCCCGCCATGTCGAAATGGACCTCGGCGCCAGCGGTGCGGATCCCGTGGTTTCGCAACGACCTGAGCCGCCGGGCGAGACCGGCATCGGGGCAGGCGAGCAGGCCGCCCTCGCCCGCCGTGACGGTCTTCCGCGGGTGGAGCGAGAAGGCGGCGAGGTCGCCGAACGACCCGACAGGTCGCCCGCCGTGTTTTGCGCCGATCGCACAGGCGGCGTCCTCCACGACGCGGAGCCCGTGTGCGGCGGCCAGCTCGGTGACCGCATCGATGTCGCAGGGCATCCCGAACTCGTGGACGGGGATGATCGCTTTGGTCTTCGGCGTGATGGCCCCGGGGACCTGGCGGACGTTGATGTTGAAAGTCGCCGGGTCGATATCGACGAAGGCCGGCGTCGCCCCGACGAGTTCGACCGCGTTGGCGGTCGCGATGAAGGAGAACGCGGGGACGATGACCTCGTCGCCCGGGCCGACCCCGAGGGATCGGAGCGCGAGATGCAGCGCCGCGGTCCCGCTCGATACGGCGACAACATCCCCGACGCCGAGGAGGGAGGCGGCACACCGTTCGAGCGCCTCCACCTCCTGTCCCTGGACGAGCATCCCGGAGCGCAACACGCCGACGACGCGTTCGATGTCGGCCTCGGAGATGTCGGGGATGGTCAGGGGGATCATACGGCGCCGGCGTCACCTACCGCCTCGTCTTGCGTTCCAGGCGCTCGATCCTCGCGTCGCGCCGCGACAGCATCCCGCGGAAGTTCTCCAGCTTCCGGTCCTTCCGGAGCAGTTCGGCCTCGAGCGCCCGGATCCTCTCCTCGGCACGGCGGAGCTCTGGGTGGTCCTCCATATCCTGGTTCGCCATCTCTAGATATCGCTGCTCGAGCCAAGGATGGTGACCCAGTTTGAGGGATTCGCAACCGAACTGCTCGATCAGCCCCCCCACCGCCGTGCGTACCTGGGTGGGGAGCACCCCGCAACCGTACTCGTAGTGGACGGTGCGCGGGTCGATCAGCCACGACGGCGGGTGCGTCCCGCCCGCCGCTTCGAGGAACCTCCGGGCGACCCGGGTGGCCGACCAGTGCGAGCTGACGAAGTCCCGGCAGGCGGCCCCGGCCTCCCGCAGCTGGCCGGGGTCCCCGATCACCCGCTCGATGGTGGCCTTGAGGTCGGAGGGGTGGCAGAGGAACGTCGGCGGGGTGGCGCCCTCCGGCAGGACCTCCCCCGGCTGGGTCCAGCCGAACCCCCCGACGATGGTCGGGACGCCGGCCGCGGCCGCCTCGACAGCCAGGCCCGCCATCGGGGTGTCGCTGTATAGCTGGTCGACGACGAGGTCACAGCGGCCGAGCTCCGCGCGGACTTCGGCGTGCGGCACCCTGGCGATCTCGACGTAGTCGAGGTCGTGCCCCTCGTCGACGAGCGAGCGGATCGCCTCGCGAATGGATTCTGTGCCCTTCAGTTTCGGGTGGGAGGGGGCGTGTAGGATCCGGATGGCGGCGCGGTCATCCGTGCGGTGGGCCTCCCCCTCGGCCCCTGGGGGTCGAGGGGGAGCCGGGACGCCGATCTCAAACCAGTTGAGGAAGGGGCGCCTG
>JANQMB010000105.1 GCA_028280355.1 Verrucomicrobiales bacterium | reverse complement strand
ATTCTGGGGGCTGGGGGGGCGGGGCGGTCGATCGGGAGCCGTCCCCCGCGGGGTCTCTGCGGAGTCCTACTCGCCGGGCAGTTTCCAGATCGGGCTCGGGCTGTGGGCGGCTTTGAAATAGTCTCGCGCTCTGGCGACCAGTTCAGGGTGCTTCGCGGCGAGGTCCTTCGTCTCGCCGGGGTCGGCCTCGAGGTCGTAGAGTTCGACCGGCGGGTCGTCGGCTTTCCTGATGCCCTTCTGCACCGCCTTCCATCTGCCGAAGCGCACCGCCCGGGCGCCGCCCTCGTGGAACTCCCAATAGAGATACTCGTGCTGGCCCTGCTCCCCCTCGCCGAGCAGCGTCGGCAGGAAGCTGATGCCGTCGAGGCCGGCCGGGGTCCCCCTCCCCGCCAGCTCGCAGAGGGTCGGGAACAGGTCCCAGTGGGCGCTGATGTGGTCGGACACGCCGCCCGCCCCGATCTTGCCCGGCCAGCGGGCGAGCAGCGGGGTGCGGACGCCGCCCTCGTGGAGGCTGCGC
Organism: Verrucomicrobiales bacterium; assembly: GCA_028280355.1. GTDB lineage: Bacteria > Verrucomicrobiota > Verrucomicrobiia > Verrucomicrobiales > DEV007 > JANQMB01. Next base: position 2,692 of record JANQMB010000105.1, on the reverse strand, counting down.
TTGTGCCCCCTGAACGGTCCGTTGGAGTCGAAGAAGTCCGGCATGTGCCCGCCCTCCAGGTGCGGACCGTTGTCGGAGCTCAGCATGAGCACGGTGTCGCCGTCGATGCCCAGCTCCGCCACCAGCGCCAGCACGCGCCCGACATCTTCGTCGAGCTTGGTCATCATGCCGGCGAACATGGCGGCGGGGTTGTTCACCTTCGTGCCGGCGTAGCGGCCGACCTTGCCCTCGAACTGCGGGAACTGTTTCCGGAACGGGGCGGCATACCCCTCGGGGACCTGCATCGCCGCGTGCGGGATGGTGACGGGCAGGAAGCAGAAGAAGGGGCCGGCCTTGTGGGCGCGGATGAACTTCAGCGCCTCGGCCATGATCGGGTCGTGGGCGTAGGTTTCGCCGTCGAGCTCGATCTTCTCGGCGTCGTCGAACAGCCAGGTGGGGTAGTATCTGTGGGCGTTGCGCTGGCAGTTGTATCCGTAGAAGCGGTCGAAACCCTGTTTCCCCGGCGCGCCCTCCGAACCCGGGGGGCCGAGCCCCCACTTGCCGAAGGCGCCGGTGGCGTACCCCGCCTCCTTGAGCGCCTCGGCGAGCGTGAAGGTCGCCGCCGGGAGCGGGTGTTGGCCGATGGGCCTTGCCTCCTTGTTGCCGCGCACCGGGGTGTGGCCGGTGTGTAGCCCGCTCATCAGCACCGAACGGGTCGGGGCGCAGACGGTCGAGCCGGAGTAGTGCTGGGTGAACTTCATGCCCTCCTCCGCCAGGCGGTCGATGTTCGGTGTCGCGAACCTCTTCTGGCCGTAGCAGGACAGGTCGCCGTACCCGGCGTCGTCGAGCAGGATGTAGATGATGTTGGGGGGGCTGCCGTGGGTGGGGGAGTGGAGCAGCAGTGCCAACGACAGCGCGGCGGCGGTTCGGGTCATGGCGGAGGGGTACCTAGCGCAGGCCGGGCGGGCTGACCAGGATAGAGAGCGGGGCGGGGGGCGACCCCCATCGCCGCGCCGGCGGCAACTCGTCCCGTCTAGGGCCGCGACGAAGCCGCCGCGTTCAGTTCCTCGTCACCCGGTAGACCATCCCCGGGGCGCCGGCGACGTCGTTGTCGATGTAGGTGGTGACCGTCGCGGTGCCGGCCGTCGCGGGGTAGGTGTCGTCGAGCTCCTCCCAGGCCGGGACGGCGTCGGTGCTCCGTTCGACCTTGAAGGTCTGCCCGTGCAGCGAGGGCCAGGAGACTTCGACGCGCGGCGCCCCTGGGGCGGGCACGTATCTGACCTCGACGACCTCGAAGGGCACCCGGACCTCGGGGACGTGGATGCCCTCCTTGGCGTAGAAGAAGTCGATGTCGACCGCCCCGGTGCGGTTGGTCGAGCCCATGCCCATGGCGAGGTAGGTGTAGTCGTGCTTCTCCGTCCCGTCGCCGGGGGAGAGGTGGAAGCTCTGTGGGACTGTCGCGCCGTCCAGGTAGACGTCGGCGCGGTGGCCGCCGCCGCCGCTGGTATCGGCGACGATGGTGATCCAGACGTCCTTCCAGTTCTGCGGTTTGAGCGGGAGCAGGTTCTGGCCGCCCACCTCCTCGTCGTTGAGGTCGACGTCGCCGGAGGGCGTGGCCCCCATGGCGAGGTTGAGCCGGTTCATGGTCAGGCCCTCGCCGGCGGTGGCGTCGTTGTCGGGGCCGATGGCCGTGGTGGCCAGCGAGAAGGAGATCGTGCTGGCGGACGACAGTTCGCGGAGGCCGAAGGTGCCTTTGCCGCCGTCGTGGATCACGTAGCCGTCCGAGACCGACCAGGCTTCGGTGGGGGCGCCGCCGTCGGGGTGGTAGTCGTCGAGCGGCAGGCCGTTGGCGAAGGGGACCCGGGCGCGGAAGTACAGGGTGACGCCCTGGGTGAGCGGGTTGTAGCCGGCCGAAAAGTCCCCGGTGAGATCTTTGTTGAACATGATCTTCCGGTTCGACCCCGGGTCGCCGAACCCGTGGTCGCGGGGGTCGCCGGTGTCCTGGATGCGCAGGAAGACGTGCGGCCCCTCGACCAGCACCCCGACCCCGCCAGGGCGCCCGCCGGGATCCCCGGGGACCGAGCCGTCCCAGGCGTCCGAGCCGTTGTTGTGTGTCCAGCCGAGGGTGGTCGGATCGGCGTCACCGTCATAGACACAGTCCCAACCCCCCACCGGTTCGAGGTAGGCGGCGCTGTGGTAGGTGGCCGGGGCGACCACCAGCCCATCCAGCTCGGTACGCCCGCCGGCCCCCGCCCCCAGCGAGACCCGCATGACACCCAGCCCGTCGGCGGTGAAGGTGCCAAGGAGCAGGGCGTAGGAGTCGGCGGCATCGGCGCCGTCCTCGGCGATCGCGATCCCCCTCGGTTTGAGGTGGGCGACGGTCTCCAGCGCCCCGGGCGACGCCCCCCAGGAGAAGTCGTCGTTCTCGTCCCTGAGCACGCAGACGACGTACAGGTTCGCCCGCTCCCCTGCCTCGAAGCCGGCGATGGAGGCGGTGAAGTCCGAGGCGGTGTTGCCCATGTCGTCGAAGACGTCCCCGGTGCCGTCCCCGTCGCCGTCCACCGAGACGGCGGCGTCGCTGGTGTCGGGCCAGCCCCAGTCGGTGGCGTCGGTGCTCAGCGAGAGCGTCGGGTCGGTGGCGCTGGTATAGGTGGTACCCTGGCCGACGAGGTCGAGATAGGTGCTGCCGGGGCCGACGGTGGTCTCGATCTGG
>JANQMB010000050.1 GCA_028280355.1 Verrucomicrobiales bacterium | reverse complement strand
GCTCAAGCAATGGGCTGGATTGGAAACCCGCAAGGAGCGTCACCCCATCCACTTACCACTGATTGCTCGCGGACGACAGTAGAGCGACAAGGGTCCGGTTCATGGCACAACTGCCGCAACCCCGGCGTTTCAGCACCGCCCCGAGGTCGAGAGGATCGATGGGCTTCGGCGAAGCTGCGAACGCGACCGGACGTAATATCTCTCGGCGAGGCAATCTCGATGAAGCCGTCTTTCCCTCTCCAATCCCGGCCGGGGCGGGGAGCACTCGCCCTTCGTGGACGGTGCCCCAGACGGAGATCTCCGTGATCTCCTTCGGGTCACAGGTCACGGGGTTGCCGTCGAGAACTGTGAAGTTGGCCAGCTTCCCCGGAACGATGCTGCCGATCTCCTTTTCCATCTTCAGCGAGTAGGCGGCATCTAGCGTGACAGCACGGAGCGCGCCCTCGCGACTGACGCGCTGCTCGGGAGCCGCTATCCGGCCTGATACGGTCTCGCGGTTCACGCCGCACCACATAAGGAAGAGCGGGTCGGCCGGGGCCATCGGCATGTCGGAGTGGAAGGAGTAGGAGATCTCCGCCCGTTCGAGATCGCCCGCCCGCACCATCTCATCGGCGCGCTCGGGGCCGAGCCCCACCTTGCTATAGTTGTCGGCCAGGGCTCGGACGTAGTAGGGATTCCCGCTGACGATGCACCCCAGCCGCTTCAAGCGCGGCACCTGGTCTTTCGCGCTCACCGCGAAGTGAACAATCGTCGTCCGGTGGTCGAAGCGGGGATTGCGCCGCAGGTTCTCTTCGAGGGTATCGAGGACACGATCGAGACCCGCATCGCCGTTGACATGGATGTGGATCTGGTAACCCGCGTCCCAATAGATGCGGAAGGCCCGTTTGAAGAGCGCGAGGTCGGTCATCCACTCGCCCGCGTGGTCGTCCAGATAGGGTTCCCGGAGCTGCATCAACTGCGAGTAGATCGCGCCGTCTGAGAACAGTTTCACCATCTTGGGAGCCTGGCTCGTCATGCCTTCATACCATGACTTGAGTTTCTCCGACTCTTCCAAGACGCGCGCGTCATCCCCGTACTGACTACACATGGTTTTCCCGTCCACCATGAAGGTCCAGCGGAACGGCATGGTCGGTTGCGAGAACACCCTGTTGACGCCCGTCTGGATCGACTCGTCGAGTATCCCTCCGGGCTCGTTGCCGAATGTGATGCCCTTGCCGTGCATGTAATCCCTGGCGATCTCCAAACCCTTTTGTAGCCGTTCGGGAGTGGCGACCATCAGGGCAATCTTGGTCTCCAGCAGCGGGTAGACCCCCTGTTCCCAAAAGCGCCCCTCCTCGAAGTTGGACTGCTCCTTTTGTGATTGGGTCCAACCGCCCATCAACTCCTCAGTCACCCCCGCCGCCTCTATCGCCACGGAGTTGAGAATGATCTCATGACAGGACCGCCCCCAAACTACGACGGGCCTGTTCTCGATGTGCTCATCCAACTCTGCGCGGGTAAGGAGGCCGAAAAAGCTCGGATGGTAGCCCCAGGTAACGAGAGGCTCTTCCGGATCGGTCAGCCTCTCTCCCGCGGCGACGAGCCGTTTGAAAAAATCGGCTTTGTCTTTGAGCGCCGGCACGGTTCCAGAGGGAAGAACCCAGTCCTCGATCGCGAGAACTTCCGAGGCCATGGTGAGGGCGGTAAGTACAGGGTGGTCGTGCTGCGCGATGAATCCGGGCACGAGAACGTGATCCGCGAACGACTTGTCGATTCGGAATTCCTGATCGCCGGCCGCCTGCTTGAGTTCTTCCAGCGGTCCCGTCGCGAGGATCCGGGAACCGACAACAGCGACTGCCTCCGCCTTCGGTCGATCAGGATCGAGGGTGATGATCTCCCTCGCGGGATAGATGGTGATCGCCGGCAGTTCCTTCCAAGTAGCCGATCCGACATCCTGCAGAGAGCGAGTCTCGGCAAAGAGACAGACGGCAAGCCCCGACGCTACCGCCACGGCCGTCGGAATGGTGTGCCTTCTCATCGCCTAATTGTCTTCTGAGGTTAAAGCTAGCGCCGACCCACCTTAGCCTAGGCTGGGCAGTGCCTGCTCTCAATGGCTAAGTGGGACAGCGAGGGCGTGCCGAGCCGTGACTCATCTGTTTTGGATCGGTTTGGCCGACTCTGCTTGTCGCACACGATCGGGTGGACGCTGGCCTCCAAACACCGTGATGGTTGTGCCGCTCGGTGCCCCTCGCCGGATCGTGGCCTCTTCGACCTATTAAGCCTTGCAGCTGGGGGAGAAGGCTCCGCTGCTCATTGGTCAGATCAATGCGCTGGACTTGCTGGCGGGCGATCCGTTTTCCAGGGGGTGGGGGGGATCGCTGCTCGAACCTTGCCCCCATAACTTATTAACAGCCCAGTGGTTGGGACAATATCGAGGTTTGGCCGTGTCCTCTTGCCACCTGGTTTCTGTGGTCGAGATGAGAAGGGAGGCTAGGGGATGCCTACCCCTCGCATCAGGGAGTGAGCTCCCTTGTTTCTTGAATCGTCTACGGGGGGATCGTCGGTCACTTTCTGCCCGCCCGTTTGCCTGTCTTACCAACAGGGTATTCGGGAATCCGGGTGAGGCCTCACCCGGGTCTATAGTGGTTGAGGAACATGGCCACAGAGTCTTCGATCACCGCTCTCACCTCCGAGGCTTTTGGTAGAGGTGCGCCGAGAAGTAGCTTTGGCCAGAACAGGGAGGCCTTGGCCAAAGAGACAAGTTGCGTGGTGGCGTAGACGGGGTCGGCCGCCCTGATCTCACCCGCGTCCATCGCCGAACTCACGAGCGCGACGAACTCCGCATTCTGCATCTCCGACCGCTCCAGAACCTTTCGAGAAACTTCTTGGTTGCGTAGGAACTCGGCCATCATGACCCTCGATAGCCCGATGAACTCGTCGGTGCTTATGGCGGCGACGTAAGAGTCGAGCGCCTCGACCAGCTGCTCTGCGAAGGGCTTGCCCGTTTGGAACGGAGGAATCTCCACCTCCTTCGACTCGTCGATGACCAGCTCGACGATGGCGTCGAAGAGCCCGTCTTTGGAGCCAAAGTGCTTGTAGAGGGTTCGTTTCGAGACTTGGGCGCGCTCTGCGATGCTGTCGATCCGGGCGCTGCCGAAGCCAAGCTCTTGGAACTCTAGGATCGCCGCATTGACGATATCGGCTCGTTTCTGGGTGGTTTTGGGCGGTTGCATAAAAAAGTAAACAAAACAGTTTACAACCCGGTTCAGGTAAACTACATGGTTTACATCGCGCAAGTAAACTAAACAGTTTACGCGTGGATGCAAAGGCAAAACCCACCAAAAAGCCGCAGAGAAATGACCGCGAGACCTGGAATCACCGCTGGGAAGAACGCCCTCACTTTCAAGTCCCAAGGCTTGAACCTTGCCGCTCACCTCTACACCCCTGAAGGCTTTGACCAGCGTGGCAGTTACCCTGCTGTCGTGATCTCTTCGGCCTTCAACCAGGTCAAGGAGCAGACCGGCGCTGTCTATGCTGCCCGCTTGGCTCGCTTGGGCTACGTGGCGATCTCTTTCGACCATATCGGCTACGGCGACAGCGAGGGCGAGATCCGCAACAACGAGAACGCCTTCGTCAAAATCGAGAGCATCCGCGACGCGATCAGCTACATGGGCACCCTGCCCTTCGTCGATCGCGATAACCTCTTTGGCCTCGGCGTCTGTGCCTCCGGCGGCTACATGGCGCTGGTTGCGACGACCGACAAGCGCCTGAAGGCCATCGCATCCGTGTCCGGCATGCTCGGCAATCAGATGTCCTACTTCGGAACGATGGATCGCGAAACTGTCACCGCATTGATTGCGACCCAGAACGCCGGGCGTCAGAAAGCGTACGAAACCGGCGATATTGACTATGTGGATGTCCTGCAGATGGATGCCGCCGCAAGGGCCCCCGAGGGCAGTGCGATGCGCGAAGGCTATGAATACTACATGACCGCCCGCGCCGGAGCGGAGACCTACCCGAACTACTCCCACCTGTCGCCCTCCTTCATGCTGGAGGCCCCCATGCTCGCCGACGCGATGAGCTACGCGCCTTACCTCTACACGCCGTTCGTCGGTATCTACGGAGAGACGGCCGATACCGCCCCGCTCACCAAAATGTTCCACGAAAAGGCGTCCGAGCCGAAGGAGCTGGTAGAAATCGCAGGCGCCAGCCACGTCTCCCTCTACGACATCCCGGAAGATGTAAACCGTGCCGCAGCAGCAATGGATGCCTTCTTCAAGACGCACGGCGGTTCGTAGGGCGTCGCTAAGAACCGGCATAAAAAACAAACAAACAAACAAACAAACAAACGAACAAACAACAGACATGACCTTCAATAGAAACTCTACCACCTCAGATGTCCTGGCAGGTATCGACCTGACCGGCAAAACAGCCCTTATCACTGGTGCATCGACCGGCCTTGGTGCGGAGACGGCGCGCGCTCTCGCCGCCCGCGGCGCAGATTTGACACTCGTCGCCCGTTCATCCGAAAAGCTGTCCAAAGTGGCCAGTTCAATTGAGTCGGAAACGGGTCGTGCGCCCGAAACCGCAACCCTGGAACTGGACAAGCCCGCGACGATCCGCAGCTTCGCCGATGACTGGCTTGGGCGACACGACAAGCTCGATATCCTCATCAGCAACGCTGGCATCATGGCGCCGCCGCTGACCCGCACTTCTGAAGGCTGGGAGAGTCAGTTTGCGACCAACCATCTCGGGCATTTCCTGCTGACCAACCTGTTGGCCGATCCGATCAAGGCTTCGGGTTCTGCGCGGATCGTTAATCTGACATCGGCCGGACATTGGTTTTCGACAGTTGATCTGGACGATCCGAACTATCTGAACCGCGACTATGACGCGCTGCAGGCCTACGGACAGTCAAAGACCGCGAACATCTGGTTCACCCTCGAACTCGCACGCCGCTGGGCGGATCACGGCGTGACAAGTTTTGCTGTGCATCCTGGCGGCATCCAGACCGAACTCTCCCGCAACCTTGACGCAGGGGTAGCCGAGCAGTTTGAGCAGATGCTCAAGGAGTACCCGGATATCTGGAAGACCGTTCCCCAGGGCGCGGCAACCTCCTGCTGGGCGGCGACAAGCCCGGATCTGGACGGCAAGACTGGCCTCTACCTTGAGGACTGCCACATCGGGGAACCAGCCGAAGGGGATGACATCGTGGGGGGCGGCTTCCTCCCGCATGCCTGCGATGCGGACGGCGCACGGAAGCTTTGGAACCTGTCGAACGATCTGCTGGACACTGGGTTTTAGGCGGCTCCGGCCTCCATCAACGAACAACGAGACACAGATCAGAACGCGAGGAAAAGATAGCTCTGATCCGATCATTGGCCGAACTCCCCATCCGCAGCAAGCTCACCTTTCTGCGTTACCCCAAGGCTCCCCGGGGGGAAGCTGGGCAACCATGTCCTCGGCGGACCCGCTGGCGGGACGGTTCCGAAAGAGGTGATGGACAAGATGCGGGCGATGGGGGACGCTGCTGCCGACGCCCAGCCGGACTAGGGATTGCTTTCTCTCGGCGGGGTCGCTCCGAGACCGGTTACTGCAAACCTGAGAGCGTGACCATCGGCCTCAAGCAGAGCTGTGGATTCGTCCCGGCGTACGGAAAAACTCATTGGTGAGCAGAAAACGCCAGATTCGGGAATTGCTAAAGGGCATCGAAACCGGTGACCCGAGGGCCGTCGCGGTCGTCGACGAGAGCAGGTATATCCAGCACAACCCGCTGACGCGGGAGGGCAACATCGGGCTCGCGGAGCTGTTCAAGAGGCTGGCGCAAACGTCTCCCAGGGTGGAGGTCGTGCGCGTTTTCGAGGACGGGGACTATGTGTTCGCCCACACCGACTACGACTTCAACGAAGTGGAGGTCGGCTTTGAGGTGTTCCGGTTTGAAGACGGCAGGGCCGTGGAGCACTGGGACAACCTACAACCCAAGGCGCCCGGGCCGAACGCCTCTGGGCACACGATGCTCGATGGGCCGACAGGGGCGGCCGACCTCGACCGGACCGAGGAGAACCGCGAATGCGTCCGGGCGTTCATCGGCGATGTCCTCGTAAACCGTCGGTTCGACCAACTGGAACGCTACGTGGTCGCGGGGGGCTACCTCGAACACAACCCGTCGATGGAGGATGGGATAGCTGCTCTGCGGCAGAGCCTTGCCAACCCGGAGCCGGCTCGAAGATACGACACGGTCCACCGGATTCTCGCGGAGGGGAACTTTGTTCTCTCGGTCAGCGAGGGCTCGCTCGGCGGCGTCCACTCCTCCTTCTACGACCTTTTCCGGCTTGCCGATGGCATGATCGTTGAACACTGGGACACCACAGAGGAAGTGCCGCCCCGCTCCGAGTGGGTGAACGAGAACGGGAAGTTCTGAGTGCGGCTGCCGAGCTGCCGCTTGGCCCACGCCTGCCATCAAGGCCACATGCCGGCGGCGTTCCGGGAACGCACGACGGATATAGCGGCAAAGGGGGGGCGGTCGACTCCAAGGTTGGAGGGAGGCGGGCATTCACTGCCTGCGAGGTCGTGTCGCGTCTCAGATCGATGCCAGCCCAGGGTCTAGGAGACCGTTGGCTTCCGGGGAGACCCCGGAGCCCCCGGGCTAGCCCGCGTCACCACGCACGGACTTGCTGCCGCGCAGCACGTTGACTTCACCCGCCCATGCGATAACGGCGAAGTCCTCGAAGTAGTCCGCCTAAAGCTGCGCCAAGATAGCGTCGGCGACTTCATGGGAGACGATCGTTTCGATCTGGATGTTCCTGCCCTCCCAGTCGCTCGCGCGCACGCCCCTCGATCCCTCACCCTCAACGGCCGTCAGCGTGAACCCGGTCGCACCCTTCTCCCTGATGAGTTTGATCAGCCGATCCTTGAGCAAACGCCCGGCGACGATGGTGAGTTTGGATAGGCTTACGAGGTTCATTCCGCTGATCTCTTCGGTCTATCTGGGCAGCGCGTCGGCCCAGGAGCTGGTGGCGATGAAGAGGGGGATGCGGATGGCGGGGTTGAATGGGAACGTGACCCCGAGCGCCAGCGTCAGATACACCCCGGGGCTGGCCTGTGGCAGGGCGATGCGCACGGCCGCGGGGGCGGCGATATAGGAAGCGCTGCCCACCATCGTCCCCAGGACTGCCGCGCCCCCGGGCGACATCCCGCTGAGGACGCCCGCAACCGTGCCGAGGGTGCCATGGAGCAGCGGCAGGACACAGCCCGGGGTGACCACCTTCCAGCCGGCGTTGCACATGTCCTTCATCCGCCCCGCCGCGACGATCCCCAGCTCGAGGAGGAAGATGCAGAGCACCCCTTTGAGCGGCGTGATGAAGAACGGGGCGGCGGACTCGACCTTCTGGGCGCCGCAGGCGGTGCCGATGGCCATCGCGCCAACCAGGGGCAGCATGCTCTTGCCGGTGAGCACTTCGTGCACCGCCTCTTTGGTGCCCCCGCCGCGGAGGCCCTGTGCGAGCAGCGGGCCAACGATGATCCCGGGCATCTCGAGGATGGCGACCAGCGCAGCGAGGTATCCCTCCGGCTCGAAGCCGGCCGCCTGTGCCGCCTCGAGCGCCGCGAGAAAGGTCACCGCCGAAACCGAGCCGTAATGCGCCGCGGTGGCCGCGGCGCCGGTTCGGCCAAGTCCCCCGATCCAGGTGAGGAGGGCGGGCGCCGACAGTGGCGTCAGCACCCCCAAGACCACGGGCGCCGCGGCGGAGCCACGAGGTCGCCCACAGGTGTCTGTGACACCGCCGCCCCGCCTTTCAGCCCGATCGCGAACAGCAGGTAGATCGATAGCCCCTGGTAGAGCGCCCCGGGGATCTCGAGGTCACTGCGCACCCGGCACGCAACCATCCCGAGCACGAAGGAAAGCGTGATCGGGGAGATCAGGTTTTGCAGGACGAGTCCCATCGCAGGGCGAGAGATGTCACTGTGCCGCGGCGAGGGGCGATCTGGCGATCTCGGGCAAGCCGTAGTGCCTGCGGCAAGCCGATGCGGATTCCAGCGCCTCATCGAGCGTGCCACCGATAAACGTCATGTGTCCCATCTTGCGGCCGGGCCGTGCCTCAGACTTCCCATACAGATGCAACGAGGCGCCGGGGGTCGTGAGCACCGGCGACCAGTCCGGCGGTGTCGTCGGGTCCTCCCAAAGATCACCCAGGAGGTTGCACATCACCGCGGGCCGCAGGAGATCGACGGCCCCGAGAGGCAGGCCGCAGATCGCCCGTAGCTGCTGCTCGAACTGGGAGGTCGCACAGGCGTTGATCGTGTGGTGGCCCGAGTTGTGCGGGCGCGGGGCGAGCTCGTTGACGAGCAAGCGCCCCCCACGGTCGAGAAAGAACTCGATGGCGATGACCCCGACATAGCCGAGCGCTTCCGCGGCAGCCAACGCGATCCGCCGCGCCTCACCGACGACCTCATGCGGGAGTCTCGCCGGCACGATGGAGACGTCCAAGATGTGGTCGCGGTGTTGGTTCTCCGCGGGGTCGAAGGCCACCGTTTCCCCGTCCTGTGCCCGCGCCACAACCACGGAGAGTTCGGCCTGCAGCTCGACCTTCTCCTCGAGGACCGCACGATCGCATCCGAAGTCCGCCCATAGCGTATCGAGCTCCGTCGCGGGGGTGTCCCGACGGACGGGGCGCTGGCCTTTGCCGTCATAGCCGAACTCCGCCGTCTTGAGGATGGCTTCACTCTGCAAGGCGGCTAGCGCCGAGCCGAGCGATTCCGAGCTATCGACGATCTGGAAGGCCGCGCAGGGGAAGCCGTTTTCTTCGAGGAAGCGCTTCTCGCGTTCCCGGTGTTGGCAGATTGCCACCGCCCGGGCGCTGGGCATCAACGGGAGGTCTTGCTCGATGCGCTGCAAGAGTCCGTAGGGCACGTTCTCGAACTCGACGGTCGCGACATCGACGCGTTTCAAGAACCGCCCCAGCGCGTCACCGTCGTCGAAAGGCTCCTCGTAGACGAGATCGGCCGTGTAGGCCGCACCCGACACATCGCCACCGGTCCACTTGAGCACTTTGAAACCCATCCGTCTGGCATCCAACGCCAGCATCCGCCCCAATTGTCCCCCGCCGAGGACGCCGATCCAGGTATCGGTTCCCGGGTTCATCCGCGAGGCTCGGGGGCGGGGAGGACGGTGGCTTCCACTTTCTCTCGCTGCGCCTCGCGGAACGCGGCGAGGCGTTCGGCCAGGATCCCATCACCGTTCGCCGCGAGCGTCGCGACCGCAAAGAGCGCGGCGTTGGCCGCCCCCGCTTTGCCGATCGCGAAGGTCGCCGTCGGCACCCCGGCCGGCATCTGGACGATCGACAACAAGGAGTCGACCCCGTTGAGCACCCGGGATTGGATGGGGACGCCGAGCACGGGCAGGGGGGTGAGCGCTGCCGCCATGCCCGGCAGATGCGCCGCCCCGCCCGCCCCAGCGATCAGGCAACGCAGCCCCCGGCCGGCGGCAGACTCGGCATAATCATAGAGCTTCCGCGGCGTGCGGTGGGCGCTGACGACCTCCGCCTCCCAAGAGACGTCGAAGTCGGTGAGGGTTTGGGCGGCGTGCTCCAACGTTGGCCAGTCGGATTGGCTTCCCATGATAATGCCGACGAGCGGCTGCGGATCTTTCATCGTCAATGGCTGCTGGGGATCGGCGCGAAGGGTAGCCATCTTGATGCCCCCCCGCAAGTCCAGACGAGAGGGATCTTGAAACGCCCAGATCGCCGCCGCGCTGCTGGGTTCCCCGAGGCCGCGATGCCCGGCAGGGGATAGGGCGGCGTCGGTGCGAGCCCAGATTGCTGGGTTCTTCACCAGGACTTCGCTGTCTCCAAGCCCCGGCTCCTTCGTGGGTGCACGCAGCCCCCGGCTGTCATGTTGCCTGACCTGTCGGCCGGCGTCGGCGGCGCTCTTTAGGTTGGGTGGGATGTCGTCGACCAGTGCCGCCAGGTAGTTGGAGGCGCCCTGTTGATCGTGGCCCCGGCGAGGACCGACTTGTAGCGCCCGCCATAGAGCCGCCCCCAACTCGCGGCGGTGTGGCTGCAGATGTTCTGGAACCATCTTATGTCCTCGAAGACGTCCGCCGCCGGCGTGCGCACCGCCAGGTGGTAGTGGTTGTCGAGCAGGGGTCAGACATACAACTCTTGGGCCGCCAGATGGTAGAGGGTGCCTTCGTGCCGGGCAGGCCCCCGACGGCCGCCTCCCTTTCATAGCTCCCCCGTCGATGGGTGGCGTGTGATACCCCTTCTATGCTCAGAGTCATATCACTGGAAGCATATCCGCGGCCGGGGCAGGATATCTGTAGGCTACAACTTCCCGGCCTGGCTCAGCCGCTCCACTACCAACTGGTCATCCTAGCCAACTCCTCACGGGCCCATCGATGTAGCGGATCGGCATCGACCCGGTGTGGCCACACGGCGATCATTGGATGGGTCTTGAGCTCAAACGGAACAGGATAGGTTCTTAGCTGATCTTTGCGAAAGAAACGTGTCGCGACCTCAGGCACGACAGCTATCAGGTCACTCTTCTCCACGGTATGGCAGCAAACCAGGAAGTCAGTCACGGAAACGACAACCCGACGCTCCTTGCCCATCAGCTCGAGAGCGTCATCGGCCGCCCCCTGAAAGGTCAAGTCATGGGGGGATACGACCACTTGATCGTACTGGAGAAACTGGTCGAGGCTCAGGGATTTCCCCCTGTGAGGATGCTTTGCTCGCATCACGCAGACCCATGGATCATCGAAGAGATGGCGTGAGTTCAGCTCCTCTGGCGCGTACAGGGGAATCGTGATGGCTAGATCGATCTCCCGCTGATAGAACTTGTCCGCGACCCGCTCCATCTCAAAGGGGACGAAGGCCACCCTTATGTTCGGGGCGTGGGAAGTGAGCATGTTCACGAAGGGGATAAGGATCCCGCGCTGGACATAATCCAGGGCGCTGATGGTCAGCGTCCCCTCCGCGGTCGACGGATCGAAGCTGCGGGATTGCAGCAGGGACTCCCCCCCCTGAATCAGCCTTTTCACGCCCTCGGCAAGCGACTCGGCTTTCGGGGTGGCGGTGACCCCGTGACGGGATCGCACAAAAAGAGGATCGTCAAAGAGTTCCCGGAGCCGGACCAGCATGCCGCTCACCGCCTGCTGACTGACGCCAAGCCGCTCTGCTGCGCGGGTCACGTTTCCTTCGTCTGAAATGACGCTGAACGCGAGAAGAAGCCTCATGTCGAGGGCGGCCAGATTGGGATGCATTGTCTCAGGTCTGTAGGTGAAATCTCATCAACTTATCACAGGAAGAAATTGTGACTAAAACAAATTTCACTTGTTTTACTTGTTCTATTTCAGGGCTGTTATCGAGGGGGCTCGTTCATTGAAGAACTGCTGTCCCATTGAAACCATCATGAAAACGAACAGGGAGAAAGCCGTCGCGCTCCTCGAGGGCCTCGAGACGGGCGATGAGGTGGCGGTCGCCTACATCAACCCCAGCAAGTACATCCAGCACAACCTCGAGGTCGCCGACGGCCTGGAGGGCTTTAGGGCGGTTGTCGCGAAGGCCCCCCCCGGAGGGTTCAAGGCGAAGGTCGTCCGCGCCTGCCAAGATGGTGAGTACGTGTTCACCCACACCGTCTACGATTTCTTCGGACCGAAGATCGGTTTCGACGTCTTCCGATTCGAGGGGGGGCTCATCGTCGAACACTGGGACAACTTGGGTGACGTGCAGCCCGCCAATCCTAGCGGAAGGACCCAGGCGGATGGCCCGACGGAGATCGTCGATATCGACCAGACGGAGTCGAACAAGGGGCGCGTGAGCGCCTTTGTGGCGGACGTTCTCCGGGACGGCAAGGTCGATAGGCTCGCCGAATACCTGAACGCATCCAAGTACCTCCAACACAACCCGGCCATCGCGGATGGACTCGACGGGTTGGGTTCTGCATTAAAGTATTTCGCCGACAACGGTCTGGTGATGGAATACCACAAGACCCACAAAGTGCTCGGCGAGGGGAATTTCGTCCTGACGATGAGCGAAGGGAAGTTTGGCAAGGGGGAGCACGCTGCGTTCTACGACCTCTTCCGTCTCGAGGGCGGCATGATCGTCGAGCACTGGGACCTGATATCCACCATCCCGCCCGAGTCGGAGTGGCAGAACGCGAACGGGAAATTCTAACCGGGCTTCCGCATGAGACGCCTGCTCCTCCTTTCCTGCTGCCTGATGTCGGTCGGTTGCGCAACGACCACGACCAACGAGAAACCCTACGTCATCGAGGTGGTGACGTTCAACTACAAGCCGTCGGTTGACGCCGCCGAATTCTGGAGGCGCGACGCGAAGATCGAGACCGACTACACGAGCCGACAGCCCGGATTCATCAGCCGCGAGAGCGGGCGCTCGGATGACAGTGGCGAAGTGCTCGTGATCGTTCGTTGGGAGACGCAGGCAGATGCCGACGCCTCGATGAGGAAGTTCATGGGTGATGATTCGGTAGAGGATTTCGTGGAGATGATCGATGCCTCCACGATGAAAATGAAGCGATACGAGGTGAAGTAACCGCCGTTTCCGCAATCTCACATGTCGGACGAAACGATCGATCCCGCCGCGAGGATCGGCCATGTGCACCTCAAGGTGGCTGATCTCGACCGGGCGCTGGCCTTCTACTGTGACGTGCTGGGGTTCGAATTGACCCAACGCTATGGCGAGGGCGCGGCCTTCGTCGCGGTCGGCGGCTACCATCACCACATCGGTCTGAACACGTGGGAGAGCCTCGGTGGTGGACCACCCCCGAAGGGCGCGACCGGGCTCTCACATTTTGCCATTCTCTTGCCGAGCCGCGCCGCCCTGGCCAATGTGGTCCGCAGGGTTCGGGATGCGGGAGTCCCGTTCGATGGCGCCAGCGATCATGGTGTCAGCGGAGCGGTCTACCTGCGCGATCCGGATCAGAACGGGATCGAATTGTACTGGGATCGCGATCCGCGGCTGTGGCCACGGGACCAGAATGGCGACCTGGAGATGTTCACACGCCCCCTGGATCTCGACGACTTGTTTGAGGCGGGGCCGTCCAGAGCCGATTCGGATTGAATGCCTCCGGTCAAGAATCTGGGCGGCGCCCAGGGGCTTCTCGCGCGTTGTGGCGGGATCCCGTCGCCCGATCGGTTAGGGATCGAATATTGGGTGTCAGACATTTTGTCTAGGGTTGGAAGACGGCGACCTCAGGGGGCCTGTCCTCACTGATCTCGGGGCGGTAGAGGCGTTCGCGCCAGTCCTCGTCACCACCACCGCCGACCAGGACAGCTTGCCGACACCGGCGCGCTCCCTCCGCGAGGCGATCCGCGACTGCCGCAACGGTGGGCGGGTGGGTTTCGTCCCCGGCCTCAGTGGGGGGACCCTCACCCTCACCATGGGGCAGCTCTCGGTCGCGGACAAGCCCATCACGGTCGACGCGACGCTCCTGGAGGACGGCTTCACGATCGACGCGGGGGGCGCCGACCGCGCCATCGTGGTGTCGCCCAGCTCCGGCCTCTCGATGCACGCCGTCTCGATCACCAACGGGAACTCCAGCAACAACGGCGGGGCGATCCGGAACCGCAACTCCCTGACACTCTCCCGCGCCGCGCTCTACGGCAACAACGCGACCGGTTCCGGCGGCGCCGTCCAGCATGGCGGCCTCGCCCTCGATCACTGCACCCTCACGGGAACGTCGCGGCCGGTGGCGGCGGCGGCGGGATCTTCGAGGCGAGCGGTGGCCTGGTCCCGATCACGCACAGCACCATCGCCGGCAACACGGCGGTCGGGAATGGCGGCGGGCTGGCGCTCAGCTCCGGGACGGCCTTGTTCGGCCACACGGTCCTCGCCCAGAACGTCGACAGCGGCCCCTCTCCCAATTTCGACGACGGGGCCTCCGGCGACCTCGTCTCCTTTGGCCACAACCTCGAGAACTTCACCGAGGCCGGGTTCACCGTGCCGGGTGACATCCAGGGGACCAACCCCAACCTGAGGGCCCTCGCCGACAACGGCGGGTGGTCGCGGGCCATGGAGCCCTTCAGCAACCTTAGCCCGGTGGTCGATACTGGCGGGGGAAGCTTCGCCGGCACCCTCACCGCAGACCAGCGTGGCGCCCTGCGGGTCGTCACCGTCAATGTGCTCGACCGGATCGACATCGGCGCCCACGAGTTCAACAGCACACCCGATGCAGACAACGATACCGTGCCCGACTGGTGGGAGCTGATCTTCGGCTTGGACCCCGCCAACCCGGGCGATGCCCTCTCCGACCTCGACCTCGACCTCGACCTCGATGGGGACAACCCCGCCGCCGAGTTCGACAAGGTCACCAGCCCCCTGGTCTCGGACAGCGCGGACCCGGACGAGCCGCAGGCGACCGGTATCCAGAACAACGTCACGCAGATCCCCTTCCCCTTCGAGTCCGACCCCGGGATCCTCTACCTGGTGCAATACTCGACCGACCTCGTCACCTTCACGACCTGGGGGGCGTAACGGGGCAGCTCAGCAGCACCACCACCACAAGGTCCATCAACAGCGTGGCCCTCTGCGGCCCCTTCGA
>JANQMB010000035.1 GCA_028280355.1 Verrucomicrobiales bacterium | reverse complement strand
GACCGCCGGGCTGCCCGCGCTGTCGGTCGCCGGCGGGGTCGCCTCGCTGAGTTTCCGCCGCAACCTGGCGGCGGACGACGTGGTGTTCCGGGTCGAGAGCTCCACCGACCTCGGCGCCTGGGTCGCGGCGGCAGCCACCCCCGTCTCGCAGGTGGACCAGGGGGGCGGTGTCGTTGGGGAGGTCTGGCAACTGGTCCCCCCCCCGGGGGAGGTGAGGTGGTTCGTGCGTGTCGTGGTGTCGCCTCGCTGATCCAACCGCGCCCGCCCCGACCTTCCTACACTTTCCCCGTAACCTTTGAGAGGAAATTTAAATACTATATCGATGTCCCTGAAGGTCCTCCGATACGTGCCGCTGCTGTGGTTGGTTACCGCCCTCCGCGCCGAGGTCGATTTCGCCCATGACGTCTTGCCGATCCTGGAGAAGCACTGCGCAGAGTGCCACACCAACGGCAAGTACAAGGGGAGCTTCTCGATGGACACGCGCGCCGCGATGGTGGGGTCGGAGAGCGTCGTGGTGGGGGATGCCGGGGGGAGCGATTTCATCGATCGCCTCCTCACCGACGACCCGGACGACAGGATGCCGCAGAAGGCCGACCGGCTCGCGGATGACGAGATCGCCGCGCTGAGGAAGTGGATCGACGAGGGCGTCGCGTGGGAGGAGGGGTTCACCTTCCGCAAGAACGTGTGGAAATCGCCGGTCCGCCCCCGTCAGGTCATCCCCCCGGAGGGTAATGCGGCCCCCGTCGACCGTATCGTCCGCGCCTATTTCCGAGAGCGGAAGGTGACGCCGCCCGCCCCGCTTGGGGACGCGGCCTTCGCCCGGCGCGCCTACCTCGACCTGATCGGCGTGCTGCCGACACCGGAGGAGTTGGGCGCCTTCGCCTCCGACCGCGCCCCCGACAAACGAGGGCGGTTGGTCGACGCCTTGCTGGCTCGCGACGAGGACTACGCGGCGCACTGGATGACCTTCTGGAACGATCTGCTGCGCAACGATTACGCCGGCACCGGATACATCGACGGGGGGCGGAAGCAGATCACCGGCTGGCTCTATTCTGCCCTGCTGGAGAACAAGCCCTACGACGACTTCGTCCGCGAGCTGATCGACGCGAGCCCGGCGACCGAGGGCTTCATCCGCGGGATCAAGTGGCGCGGCAATGTCAACGCCAGCCAGGTGCAGGAAGTGCAGTTCGCGCAGAACATCTCGCAGGTCTTCCTGGGGGAGAACATGAAGTGCGCCTCGTGCCACGACAGCTTCATCAACGACTGGAAGCTCGCCGACGCCTATGGCCTGGCGGCGATCATCGCCGATCGGCCGCTCCAGATGCATCACTGCGACAAGCCCACCGGGGAGATGGCCAAGGCCAAGTGGCTGTTCCCGGAGATCGGCGACATCGACCCGGGGGCCGGCAAGAAGGAGCGGCTGCGGCAGGCGGCGGCGTTGATGACTTCGAAGGACAACGGCCGCTTCGCGCGGACGATCGTCAACCGCATCTGGCAGCGGTTGATGGGGAGGGGGCTCGTCGAACCGGTCGACATCATGGGCAACCGCCCGTGGAGCGAGGACCTCCTCGACTACGTGGCGTGGGAGTTCGCCGAGGGTGGGTACGATCTGAAGCGGCTGCTCGCGATGATCGTCAAGACCCGTACCTATCAGTCGACCTGCGTCGAACCCGACAGCGGGCCGGCGGAGGATTACGTCTTCCGCGGCCCGGTCTCCAAGCGGATGACCGCCGAGCAGTTCGTCGATGCCGTCTGGGCGCTCACCGGCACCGGCCCGGGGAAACCCGACGCCAAGATCTCCGCACCACCGGCGCCGCGCGCGGTGCGCGCCTCGCTGGTGCAGTCCACTCTCCTCATGCGCGCGCTCGGGCGCCCCAACCGCGAACAGGTCGTCACCACGCGCCCCGCCGAGCTGAGCACCCTGCAGGCGCTCGAGTTGAACAATGGCAAGGAGTTCGTCGCGCTGCTGGAGAGGGGGGCCAAGGGCCTCGATGCCTCCGACCCCGACGGGCTCGTCCGCGGGCTCTACCAGCGGACGCTCTGTCGCCCCCCAGACCTGGGAGAGCTTCGTATCGGCCGCGAGATCCTGAAGTCGGGACCCGGGGGGCACGGGGCGGTAGACCTCCTGTGGGCGCTCCTGATGCTGCCCGAGTTCCAGATCGTCCAGTGACCTCTTCCACTACCATGAACCTGACCGAATACGAACTCGAGACCCGCCGCGACTTCCTGCGCAAGCTGGGGGCTGCCTCCGCCGCCGCCATGGCGAGCGGGGCGCCGCAGGCGTTCCAGGCGCGGGCCGACGATACGGTGGAACACCCGTCGCCGACCGCCGACACCTGCATCCTGCTGTGGATGGCCGGGGGCATGGCGGCGACGGACACCTTCGACCCGAAGCGCTATGTGCCCTACAAGGTCGGCGTACCGGTGGAGGAGGTGATCAGCACCTTCCCCGCCATCGACACCGCGGTCGACGGGGTGCAGTTCACCGCCGGCCTGGAGGGGATCGCCGGGGTGATGGACCGCGGGACGATCGTCCGCTCCCACGTCCAGCCGGACCTCGGCCATATCCTGCACTCCCGCCACCAGTACCACTGGCACACCGGGTACGTGCCGCCGCAGACCGTCGCCGCGCCGCACATCGGCGCCTGGATGGCGAAGGTGCTCGGGCCCAAGAACCCGGCGGTCCCCGCCTTCATCGATGTCGGGCAGCGGCTCGAGGGGGTCGGGGAGAAGGAGGAGCTGAAGGCCTTCCACACCGCCGGCTTCTTCGGCAGCGAGTTCGGCCCCTTCCTCCTGCCCTACCCCGACCAGGCGATCGAGGCCGTGCGCCCGCCGGGGGGCATGACGCCGGGGCGCTTCGCCGACCGCTTCAAGCGCTACAGGGAACTCGTCAAACGCAGCAAGCTCGGCGAGACGGGCAGCGCCTACCAGCAGGAGTCGATGGTGCGGGCGATGGACAACGCCCACCGCCTGCTCAGCTCGCCCGAGGCGAAGGCCTTCGATCTCACCGAGGAGCCGGAGGAAAGCTATGCGAAATACAACACCGGGCGCTTCGGGCTGGGCTGCCTGTTGGCGCGGCGCCTCGCCGAGGCCGGGGCGCGCTTCATCGAGGTCACCACCGAGTACATCCCCTTCATCCACTGGGACACCCACGAGAACGGGCACACCACGGTGGCGCGTCTGAAGAAGGAGATCGATGCCCCGATCGCCCAGCTCGTCCTCGACCTCGAGAAGCGGGGGCTGCTCGACCGCACGCTGGTGATCGTCGCCAGCGAGTTCAGCCGCGACATGATTATCGAGGGCGTGCCGGGATCCAACGCGAAGGACCAGTCCCGCGCCCGGACTGATGTGCTCAAGGAGATGAAGCACTATGGCCAGCATCGGCATTTCACCGGGGGGAGCAGCGTGCTGCTCTTCGGCGGCGGGATGAAGAAGGGGCATCGCTACGGGCGCACGGCCGACGAGCGCCCCTGCATCGCCACCGAGAACCCCGTGGGCGTCGAGGACCTACACGCCACCATTTTCCAAGCCATGGGTGTCTCCCCGAAGACCGCCTTCGAGATCGAGAGGCGCCCCTTCTACGCCACCAAGGACGGCCTGGGCGAACCGGTCATGGATCTCTTCGCCTAGCGGTTTCCAGATCACGGGGCAGGCGACCTCTATCGGGGTCGCTGCCGGCTAGGGCGCCCCCGATGGGGGTGCCGATGGGGGATTTTGGGATTGTCTTTCCGTCGAAGGATCGACAAAACTACTAGAAACAGAACTTTTCATAAGGTTGATGCGGAGATGAACGCCATGGGCAAAAACTCGATGACACCCCGTCTGATGGCTGCGTTTGCCCCGCTGTTGGTGGTCGGCGCGACCATCGGCCCCCTGCCGGCGGCCAACCTTATCGGGCATTGGGAGTTCGACGCGAGCTTCGCGGCGACGGTGGGGACCAACGCGACCGGTGTCGGTGGGGCCGGCTTCACCGCCGACCGGTTCGGCACCCCCAACAGCGCCCTGGCCGCGGTCAATACCGGCGCTAGCAGCGGCCAGTATGCCTCGGTCGCCGGGGGGGGCGGGCTAAACAATCTGCAGTCTGGGACGATCGCTTTCTGGGTGCGCTGGCTGGGCACCCAGGACGTCGGGTTCGGCAACATGTATGGTGGGGTGACCTCGCGGCAGGACAACGGCTTCACCTCCGAGCAGCTCATCGGCCTCAGCGGATCAGACCCCGCCACCGCGGTGATCATCTGGCGTCCGTATACGGCGCCGGCGACCGGGACGGCGATCACCGGTGGAACGGCGGTGGGTGACGGCGACTGGCACCACGTGGCGATCACCTACAGCTCCGGGAGCCACATCCTCTACCTCGATGGCAACGTCGACGGCACCGGAAACATTGCGGGCACCATCACCAACAAGCCGGGGGTGCCCCTTGGGATCGGCGCCTGGTATGGGGACGGCAACTCGTACCCCGACGCGGAGATCGACGACTTCCGCGTCTACGACGACGTGCTGACCCAGGACGAGATCCGGGCGATCATCCCGGAGCCCTCGGCGGGTGCCCTGCTGTCCCTCGCGCTCCTCGCGGCGATCAGGAGGCGCCGCTAGCCGGCAGTCTCGGGGGGCGCTATCCTTCTCAGTCGAGGTCCAACGGCACGAGCCAGATGTTGCGGAATTGCACGGCGGCGTCGTGGTCCTGGAGTTTGAGCGGCTGTGGGTCGGGCGCCTCCTCGCGGCCGGCCCCGGTCTTGTCCGGGACCGGGACGTCGTCGTGGATCATCACCCCGTTCAGGTGGGCGGTGATCCGAGCGTCCTGGGTCTTCTCGTCGCCATCCCAGCGGGGGGCGCGGAAGACGATGTCGTAGCTCTGCCATTCGCCCGCCGCGCGGGCGGCATCGGCGTCTGGCGCCCTGGTCGCATAGATCGAGCCGGCGCGGTGTTTGGGTTTGGCGTCGGCGTCCCGGTCGAGGATCTGCAGTTCATAGCGCCGTTGGATATAGATGCCGCTGTTGCCGTCCGCCCCCTTGCCGGTTTTGAACTCGAGGTGGAGCCGGAAGTCGGCGAGGTCCTCCTTGGTGACGATGCTGCCGCTGCCGGGCTCTACGGTGAGCACGCCACCGGTGAACGGCCAGCGGAGCGGTTCCTTGGGCGCCTTCTCGTGGCGCCACTTCGAGAGATCGCCAGATCGCCCGAGCAACACCGTGGCCCCCGGGGGGGGAGCCGCGCCAAGCGTGTCGGTCGGGGCGGGGAGGACGCCGCGGGTCGTCGCCGCTTCTGGGGCGTCGCCAGCGGCGCAGCTCGAGGCGAACAGGACACAGGCTGCAGACAGGGCGGGGGATCTCGACATCGGTTCCACCGTAGTCCCGCAGGGCGGATATGCGAGGGTGAGATGGTGGTTCTGGATAGGGTGAGATGTGGATCCCGGGACGCATATACATGGTATCCCTCACACGATGCCTGGCAGACGTTGGAGTGACATCGAGATCGAGTCCCTGCACAGGCAGTGGAGCGAGGCGCCGTCGCCAGCCCCCGCCGTGATCCGGATCCGCGGGCGCAGCGTCAACGGCATCAAGCGCAAGCTGGTGCGCGAACAGATGCTCGAGGCGAAGCGCCCGGCGCGTGTCCCGTGGACCCGGGAGGAGGAGAGGGAGCTCGGGCGGCTGGTCGCCAAAGGCATGGGGGCACGCCAGGTATACGAGTCCGGGCGCATCGCCCGCAGCTACGACTCCATCGCGCAGAAGATCAGCCGGACGGGGTTGCTGTCGGACGCCAGGCGTTCCGAGAGGATGCGTGCCTGCCGGCGGCTGCGGGGCGCGGACCTCGACGAGTTCATGGCCGCGGTCGAGGAGTATGGAGAGTCGCGGCACACCCAGTGGTTCGTCTGGAAGTTCGCCGTCGGCCGCGGCAAGGTGAAGCGCGCCCTGCGCAGCGTCGGCAAGTCCCTTTCGTGGAAGGAGGCGATGGGCTTGCCACAGACGAAGGACCGTTTTGCCAGCCGGGTGAGTTCGGCGAGCAGCGCGGCGTGGGAGAGGCGCCGCGAGGCGATGCGCCAGTCGATGGTCGATCGCCTCCGCGAGATGGAGGCGGCCCTCGAGAAAAACCCGGCCCTCCGCCGGAGGGCGGCATACCGGCGCCGGGTCTGTGCGCACTGCAAGGGGCGCTGGTTCGCATCTGAGGAGTTTTTCCGCACGACCTCGAAGCCCGCCCCCGACGGCGGGCGGCGTTGCTACCTGCAGCGGAGCTGCCGGATCTGTAGCGCGGGGAAGCGGGGCAAGAAGGCGGGGGGCCGGGGCGGTGGGCAGGCGGACAGGTTGCATTGGCGCACGATCTTGGAGGACTTCGCGCAGTCGCTTTCGGGGGCCCACCCCGAGTTCTTCGGCCGTGCGGACGGCGCTGGCGAGGTCGTCTACTGGGGGGAGTTTGTCGATGTTCTCGGCGGGATGGCGGCGCCCGAGATCTTCTCCCTGGTGCAGAGCGTGGTGGCGATCTATAGCGGCTCCGCCGCCAACGAGGTGCTCGACCAACTGGAGGCGATCTGTTTCACCGGTGACCCAGAACTCCACATCGACATCTGGGAGCTGGACGAGATGCTGCGCGTGCCGGTGGCCGAACGGCCGCCGCTCGTCCGCGAGGGCAAGCTGCTGGCCGCCGGCAACCGGCTCGCCATCCGGCTCTACCGGGTCCTGCGTCTGCCGGGGTACGCCAAATCCCTGGCCTAGCGCGCGTTCAGGAATAGATGGTGGAGGGATCGCGGCGCGTCGGGTGTGGGCGGCAAGATGCCGCCCCTCCTTTTTTTTGGGGCACGGTGTCCGTTGGA
>JANQMB010000024.1 GCA_028280355.1 Verrucomicrobiales bacterium | reverse complement strand
GCGGAACCGTCGAGGTCTTGGTGGTAGGTTGGCCCGGAGGTTTGGGGGGCTGGGGCTTCTCGTCACTCATAATTTATAAATCTTCGACCGGGGGGTTGTCCGGCGTCGAATCGCCATTTATGGCGATTTGCGGCTTGGGTGTCAACGGTTTTTGCCGGATGTTCGAGATCCCTGCGAAGACTCCGAAAAGTAGATCCTAAACTCCTTATTTTCAATCGTTTAGCCTGGTCTGAACAAACCCTCATCGTGGGGCTCAAGGTTTTGCTTGCCGCGCAATTCCCACCCCGATAGAATGGCGGGTCTGTCCCGAATCACGCGAATATACGCATCCATGCCAGAAATTCTCGTCACCGGCGGCGCCGGATTTATCGGCTCCCACCTCGTCCAGCGCCTCGTGGAGGACGGTGCGTCGGTGACGGTACTCGACGAATTCAACGATTTCTACGACCCGGCGATCAAGCGTTCGAACCTCGCCGCCGCCGGGGGCTCGGTGCGCGTCGTCGAGGGCGACATCTGCGACCCCACCGTCGTCGGTAAGGTGTTCGGCGACACGTCCTTCGACTCCGTCATCCACCTGGCGGCCCGCGCCGGGGTGCGCCCGTCCCGCGAGCAGCCAGAGCTCTACCTGCGCACCAACATCGACGGCACGTTCCGCTTGCTGGAGGCGACGCGCTCCGCCGGCGTGCCGCAGTTCATCTTCGCCTCCAGCTCCTCGGTCTACGGCCTCAACAAGAAGCTGCCCTTTAGCGAGGGCGACCGCATCGACCAGACCATCAGCCCCTACGCCGCCACCAAGCTGGCCGGCGAGCAGCTCTGTTCGACCTACGCCAACCTCTACGACATCCGCACCGTCTGCCTGCGCTTCTTCACCGTCTACGGCCCGCGGCAGCGGCCGGACCTGGCGATCTCCAAGTTCACCCGCCTCATCCACGAGGACAAACCGATCCCGAAGTTCGGCGACGGCTCCAGCGCGCGCGACTACACCTACGTCGACGATATCATCGAGGGCATCGTCGCCTCCCTGAGCTACGAGGGGCCGATCTTCGACGTCTTCAACCTCGGCGGCTCGCAGACCACCACCCTCGCCGAGCTCATCGAGCTGGTGGAGGGCGCGCTGGGCAAGAGGGCGGAGATCGACCAGCTCCCCGAACAGCCCGGCGACCTGCCGCGCACCTACGCCGACGTCTCGAAAGCCGGCGAGCTGCTCGGCTATTCACCCGGGACACCGATCGCCGAGGGCGTCCCGAAATACGTCGATTGGTATCTCGAGCACATCGGCGCGACGGCCGCCTCGGTCTGAGGCGACCCCCGGCATGGCGGCGACGGCGGGAGACGGCGGCCGGGCGGGGGTGGGCGACCTGCTCGTCGAACTGATCCGCATCCCCAGCGTCAACCCCGACGGCCACCCGGGCACCGCCCCGGAGAACTGCGGCGAGGGGAAAGTCGCCCAGTTCGTCGGTGACCACCTGGCCGGCCTCGGCGCCGAGGTGCGCTACGAGGAGGTCGCGCCCGGCCGGCCGAACGTGATCGGCGCCTTCCCGGGCGGCGCGGGGAAGCCCGCCGTGCTGCTGGCCCCCCACCTCGACACCGTCGGCGTAGACGGTATGACGGTCGACCCTTTCGGCGGCGAGCGGCGCGACGGCCGGATCTACGGGCGCGGGGCCTGCGACACCAAGGGCACCATGGCGGCGATGCTGTGGGCGCTGGCGGAGCTCGGCGCCGACCGGATCGCCGAGCTCGACATCGGGGTGACCTTCGTCGGGTTCATGGGCGAGGAGACCGGCCAGCCCGGCTCCCGACACTTCGCCCGCCGCCACCGCGGGCGATACGATTTCGCGCTGGTCGGGGAGCCGACCGGCTGCGACATCGTCCACAAGCACAAGGGCACCCTCTGGCTGGAGATCTCGGCGGCCGGCAAGGCGGCACACGGGTCGACCCCGGAGCGGGGGGAGAGCGCGATCGCCAAAATGGCGGAGCTGGTGCTGGCGCTGGAGGGCGAACTGCGCGCCGCCCTCGCCAGCGGGCGCTACCTCGACGAGACGCTGGGCAGCCCGACGGTCAACGTCGGCACGATCCGCGGCGGCACCCGAACCAACATCGTCCCCGAACGCTGCTCCGTCGGCGTCGACCTGAGGGTGACCCCGGCGCTCGGCGCCGACGGCGCCCTCGCCCTGCTGGGGGAGATCCTCGACGGGCGCGGCCTCGAGGGCTTCGAGATCGGCACGTCGCTGCGCTGCGCGCCGCTAGACACCGACCGGGACAACCCCTTCGTGCAGCGCCTGACCGCCCTGCCCGGGGCGCCGGCGCCAATCGGCGCGCCCTGGTTCTGCGACGCCGCCGTGCTGGCCAGCGAGGGCGGGATCCCCGGGGTCGCCGCAGGTCCCGGCGACATCGCGCAGGCGCACACCGCCGACGAGTGGATCGACGAGGCGGAGCTGGAGCGCGGCGCGACCTTCTACAGAGACTTCCTCACCGCCGCGACCTCCTGACCGCTTGCCCGGCGACGCCGGGTGGCCGAGCGTTGCGCTTGCCGACGCCCACCACAGCCCGCCTGCTATCCGCCGTGGCGCTCTTCGCCTGCGCTGGCAGCCTCCCCGCACGGGAGCGGCCACCGGCACCGGCGGAATACCCGATCTCCGGCACCCCGCGGCCGGAGCTGGCCGGGCTCGACCAGGCGATGCTGCGGTTCATGCGCGAACGCGGGATCCGCGCCGGAACGCTGTGCGTCGCCAGGGGCGGGACGGTCGTCCTCGAGCGGGGATACGGCTGGCGCGACGCCTCGGCGCGCGAACCCCTCCCCGCCGACGCGCCGATGCGCATCGCCAGCCTGGCCAAACCGATCACCGCGGCCGCGATCAGGAAGCTGGCGGCGGCGGGGAAGCTCGACCTCGGAGCCAAGGTGTTCGAGCTGCTGGACATCGAACCCGCCGGCGAGCCGGACCCGAGGCTGGGCGAGATCACCGTCGCCCACCTCCTCGAGCACCGGGGCGGTTGGGACCGCGAGAAATCTGGCGACCCGATGTTCATGGCGCGCCAGATCGCCACCGACCTGGGGGTCCGCCCGCCGCCGCGCCGGGAGCAGTTCGCCGCCTGGGTGGCCGGCAGGCCGCTCGACTTCGAACCCGGCGCGCGCGTCGCCTACTCGAACTTCGGCTACCTCCTGCTCGGGCTGCTGATCGAGAAAGCCACCGGGGCGGGCGCCACCGCCTGGGTCGCGGAGAACGTCATGGGCGGCTCCGACGACTTTGGCCTGGCCCGCTCCCTGCCCCGGGACCGCGACCCGCGCGAGCCGCACTACCACGACCCCGGCCCCGACCTGCCCAGCGTCTTCGGCGGCGGGGCTGTCCCGCCGCCGGACGGCTCTTGGTATAGCGAAGCGATGGAGACCCACGGCGGCTGGCGCTGCTCCGCCCGCAGCTACGTGGAGTTCCTGACCGCCTACTGGATGGGCGGGGGGCCGAGGGGGTCGTGGCGCGGCCAGGAGTGGACCTTCCGGGGCTCGCTGCCCGGCACCTGGGCGGTCGCCCGCCAGCGCCCCGACGGGATCTCCTACACCGCGCTCTTCAACCAGCGGGAGGACCCCTCCGGCCTGCCCTACGAGGCCATCGGCGACCTGCTGGACAAAGCGATCGACGCGGTCGGGGGATGGCCCGAATAGCCAGCGGCGGCATTTGCTTTCCACCGTCGGACCAACGACCGTCCCGCCCCCACCGGCACCACCCCCACCTGAAGACGTAACGCTTAGCACCCGACCCCGAGCCCATGGCAAAACCACAGAACGCCATCAGCCCGACCCGCGCGGAGGACTTCCCGGAGTGGTACCAACAGGCCGTCCGCGCCGCCGACCTGGCCGAGAACTCGGAGGTGCGCGGCTGCATGGTCATCAAGCCGTGGGGGTACGGGCTCTGGGAGCAGATGCAGTCGCAGCTCGACGCGATGTTCAAGGCCACCGGCCACAAGAACGCCTACTTCCCGCTGCTCATCCCCCTCTCCTACCTCGAGAAGGAGGCGGAGCACGCCGAGGGTTTCGCGACCGAGTGCGCCGTCGTCACCCACCACCGCCTCGAGGCGGTCAAAGGGGACGACGGCAAGACCAAGATGGTGCCCACCGGCGAGCTGAACGAGCCCTTCGTGATCCGCCCGACCTCCGAGACCATCATCGGCGCCGCCTTCGCGCGCTGGATCGAGAGCTACCGCGACCTGCCGCTGCTCATCAACCAGTGGGCCAACGTCATGCGCTGGGAGATGCGCCCGCGGCTGTTCCTGCGCACCGCCGAGTTCCTCTGGCAGGAGGGCCACACCGTCCACGAGACCGCCGACGAGGCCTGGGCGGAGACCGAGACCATGCTCCGCGTCTACGCGGAGTTCGCCCGCGAACACCTCGCGATCCCGGTGATCACCGGCGAGAAGACCGAGAACGAACGCTTCCCCGGCGCCGAGAGGACGCTCTGCATCGAGGCCATGGTCCAGGACCACAAGGCCATCCAGGCCGGCACCTCGCACTTCCTCGGCCAGAACTTCAGCAAGGCCTCGGACATCAGCTTCACCGGGCGCGACGGCGGCAAGGAGTTCGGCTGGACCACCAGCTGGGGTGTCAGCACCCGGCTGGTCGGCACCCTGGTGATGGCCCACGGCGACGACGACGGGGTCGCCCTGCCGCCGCGCGTCGCCCCGACACAGGTGGTGGTGCTGCCGGTCACGCCAAAGCCGGAGACCCGCGACGCCGTGCTCGAGGCGGCCGACGCGCTCGCCGGCTCGCTGCGCAACCACACCTACGCCGGCGAGCCGATCCGCGTCGAGGTCGACAAACGCGAGATGCAGGGCGGCGCCAAGAACTGGGAGTGGATCAAGAAGGGCGCGCCGCTGCGGGTCGAGATCGGCCCCCGCGACATCGAGAAACGCACCGTCGCCGTGGCTCGCCGCGACGCCGGACCGAGGGACAAGCAGTTCCTCCCCAAGGAGGAGTTCCTACAGCAGGTGGGGAGCATCCTGGCCGACGTCCAGAACGCCATGCTCGCCCGCGCCACCGAGTTCCGCGACGCGCACATGCGGCGCATCGATTCGATGGAGGAGTTCGTCGCCTACTTCACCCCGGGGAACAGCGAGAAGCCGGAGGTCCACGGCGGCTTCGCCCTCTGCCACTGGGCCGGTTCCAACGAGGACGAGGAGAAGCTCGCCAAGGACTACAAGGTGACCGTGCGCTGCATCCCCGACGGCGAAGAGTTCGCCGAGGAGGGCAAATGCATCCTCACCGGCCAGCCGAGCTCCCGGCGGGTGATTTTCGCCAAGGCCTACTAGACGGGCGGCCCCTAGCGGAAGGTCCCGCGCGCCTCGAACTTGAAGATGCCGTCGGCCGAGCTCGAACCGCCGCTGAGGGACTCCATCGACGACAGCAGCTTGGCCACGTTGGCGTAGTCCCGCTCCGCCTGCAGCGGGCTGCGGCCGACGCGAACCAGCTCGACCTCGTACTGTTCGCGGTTGGCCGCGAAGAACTTCGACAGCTCCGTGAAACGCAGGTCGAAGGCCAAGTCGCGGTCCGCCTGTGCGCCCGGTCCGCCACCGCGCAACACCTCGACCAGGGCGGTGCACAGCTGGCGCGAGGGGCTGATGACGAAATGCCGCCCCACCTGCGCCCCGGCGGGGACCAGGGGGGGCGAGCCCGGCTGCGGTGGGTGCTCGGCGAACAGGACTTCGACACCGCCGGCCAGCTCCCTGGAGACCTCCCAGCCCACCGCCTCGCCCTTCTCGCCCGCCACCGAGATCTCTGCCAGCGACGCCTCGAACAGGCTGCGCAGCGCCTCGTCGGCCCCCTCCGGCTCCGCGATATCGACCACGAACGCGAAGCCGGGCAGACGGATCCCGGCCGGGTCGGCGCCGGCGTCGTCCGCATGGGCGGCGACGAAGGCGATCTTGTCGCCGACCAGCCCGCCCCGCCCCGCCCCGGGGCCGAGCAGCAGATCGCCGACCTTCTCCTCGAAACTCGCCATCCCGGGGATCAGGGTGCCGTTGCGCGCCCCTTCGCGCTGCCGGTACCAATCGCCGAAGGGGCGGTAGAGCGAAAACCCACCGATATAGCCCGGCACCTCCGGCAGGGCGGTGATCCCCCCGTCGGGGCTGCCGGCGAAAAACAGCCGATACCTTTCGCCGACGTCCTCCGGCCGCGCGTCGATGCCGGCCTCGAAACTCAGCTGCCGGTCGTCCAGGTCCAGCGTGAAGCCCGCGTACCGGCTGTGGTCCACCAGCTCGACGACCCCGCCGAGAAACAGCGCCAGCACGGGGTCCCCGATCTCCTCCGGCAACCCGAGCTTCTCCCCGGTGGTCGCGGTCAGCCTGCGGGTGTCGATGAAGGCGCGCGCCATGTGCCCCTCCCCCATCCGCCGGCTCATCTTCTCGAAGGCGGCCTCGGCCTGCAGCGGTTCGGGTCTGTCGAAATCGATGTCGCCGGGATCCTGGAGCGCCACCGTTCCACGTAACAGCTCGATGCGGGTGGACACTGCGATCCAGCCGTCGTGGAAACCGAAATAGGTCGCCTTCCCCTTGTCGCCACGCGTGCGGTAGGCCGTCACCTGCGAACCGAACTCGCGGCGGCCGATGCGCTTCAGGCCGAGCCGGACCAGCGGCGCGAAACGGATGCGCGTCTTCAACCACCCGCTGGGCTGGGCGGGGCGCAACAGCAAGACCACGTTGGGGTCCCGCCCGCCGTCCGCGGGGGGGTAGGCGGCGACCGCCAGGCGGCCGCCGAGCAACCTGTCGCTCGCCTCCCAGATGCTCATGCGCAGCACGAACTCGGCGAACTTGCGCGCCGAGGTCGCCTCCTTGAACGCCCGGGTCGCCTTCAGCCGCTCGAAGTCCTCGCCCGCCAGCACCGACTGGAACACCTCCCACTCGCCGACCTTGCGCACCAGGTCCCCGAGGCCGGCGGTCTCGAAGAAGGCGATCGCGCCACCGGGCACGGAGCCGGCGAGCGTACCGCCGGGGGGGGCGATTTCGTCGGCCGCGTGGGTGGGCGCCGCCAGCAGGCAGAGCGCGAGGGCCAACGGTCTCTCAAACATGCATATGACCCTAGTTTCCACCCCCGGCCCGGTCAAAGAACATCGCCCGGGGCGGCGCCGGCCACCGGGGAGCCCTCACTCGGCGATACAGAACAGGTGCTTGCTGGAGCGGATGAAGAGCTCCTCGCCCGCGAGCGCCGGCGTGGCGTCGACCGGTTCGCCGAGGTCGTTGGTGGCGACGACCTCCAGCTCCGGCGCATCCTTGATCACGACCGTGACGCCCTCCCTCCCGGTCAGGTAGACCTTGCCGGCGGCAGCCACCGGCGAGGCGTAGACGCGGGCCAGGCCGGGGATGCGCTCGCGGCTGTAGTGCGCCTCCCCCGTCCCCGCGTCGAGGCAGCTGAGGATGCCGTCCTTGCCAGAGTGGAAATAGAGGCGCCCGCCCGAGAGCAGCAGGGAGGCGATGTCCGGGGTGCCGACGGTGACCGTCCAGGCCACCTTGTCGGAGTCGGTGATGTCGCCTTTAGCGCCTTCGAGTTGATAGGCCCCGAGGAACGAACCGCGGAAACCCGAGCCGACGAACGCCATCCCCCCGCCGGCGACCGGCGTGGCGACCGGGCGGGCGGTCTGCCCGTCGGCGCGCCAGAGCTCCCGCCCGGAGGCGAGATCGTAGGCCACCGCGGAGCCCTCGCCGCTCTGGATCACCTGGCGCCCCCCGCCGTGCTCCACCACCAGCGGCGTCGTCCAGGAGGTCGGGTGCTCGCGGGCGGTCTTCCAGACGGTCTCGCCGGTCCGCTTGTCGAGCGCCGCGATGTAGGACTCGCCCTCGTGGTCCCAGGGGACCACAAGCAGGTCCCCAGCCAGCACCGGGCTGGAGCCGTCGCCGAAGCCGCCGCGGGTCCGCATCTCGCCGAGGTCGGTGCGCGACCAGACCACCTCGCCCTTGTCCGCCGTGAGGCAGAAGGTGCCGCGCGAGCCGAAATGGGCGTAGACGTGGCCGCCGTCGGTGACCGGCGAGGCGGAGGCGAAGCCGTGGTCCGCGTGGTGCCCGGAGTGCGGGACGGTCTCGTTGACCGCCTTCTGCCAGAGCACCTCACCGGACTTCCGGGCGAGGCAGAGCACGACGAACTGCTGCCGCGTCTGCGGGGGGGCGTCCCCGCCGCGGCTGCCGCCGGGGGGACGACCGGGGCGCCGGCGCCGGCGGTCGCCCGAACGCGGCGCGCGGTCGGCGCGGGGCGGCGGGGCGGGCGCCACCCGCTTGCCATCCGCCCCCACCCCGGTGTCGATGGCGCTGGTCACGAAAACCCTGTCGCCGAGCACCACCGGCGACGCCGAGCCACGGCCGGGGATCGCCGCCTTCCAACGCACGTTCTCGGTCGCAGACCAGGTAGTCGGCGGCTTTGCGTCCGGGCTGGGGCCATCCCCGGCCGGCCCGCGCCAATGCGGCCAGGCGGACTCTTCAGCGAGGG
The DNA here is from genome assembly GCA_028280355.1 of Verrucomicrobiales bacterium. Classification (GTDB taxonomy): domain Bacteria; phylum Verrucomicrobiota; class Verrucomicrobiia; order Verrucomicrobiales; family DEV007; genus JANQMB01. The sequence continues at coordinate 311 of JANQMB010000024.1, read as the reverse complement.
CGGGGGCGACCGCGACGGCGGCCAATATCGACAAGGTGGTGGCGGGTTTCATGGCGGTAGAACGCGGAGGATATCCCCGCAAAAATTACGTGGAGATTACCTCCCCGCACCCCCCCTTCGACCGCCGTGCCCGAGATCGCCCAAGCCAGGCCGATGGCAGACAGCGATGTCGGGGAAACGCCCCGCTCTGGAGCGCCACACTACCTACCGGCGCCGGCGCAGCCCGAGGGCGAGAAGCGACAGACCCAGCAGCGAGGCCGCGCCCGGCTCGGGGGTCACCTCGCCGACGGCACGGATGGTGGCGTTGCCGG
>JANQMB010000165.1 GCA_028280355.1 Verrucomicrobiales bacterium | reverse complement strand
GGAGATGATGATGACGGCCACGAACCAGAGCAGCAAATACGGCCAGGACATGCGCGCCTCCGAGCTGTCCTCCCCGATGCCCAACGGGCACTTCCTGCGCCAGTTCGGGCAGTCGAACCGGATCGTGATCGACGCCGCCAGCACCGACTCCGACGTCACGCAGGTGCTCTCGATCCTCAACGGCCACGTCGAGAGGAACCTGGGTGCCAACGGCGGCGCCGAGGTCTACAAGATCCTGGCCGACGCGAAGTCGGACGCCGAGAAGATCGACCGGCTGTTCCTCGCCGTCCTGTCGCGGCGACCCACCGACGCGGAGAAGGAGCTGTTCCTCGCCGAGTTCAAGATGGATCCCGGCGGGGCCGCCTCCAACACCGTTTCCGCCCTCCTCTCCACCGCCGAGTTTATGTTTGTGCGCTAGGCAGCCCGGCGTCGTCACAAGACAGCGAACCGACCGACCATCTCCCAAAAACTACCACCCCCCCCACCATAACCAGAGAAGTACCATGGCAGACAACAACTTGTTCAACAAAGGCGACGAGGTGTCGCGCAGACAGTTCCTGATCGGCGCCGCGCGCGGATATCTCGGCGTCACCGTGGCGCCCATGCTCGGTGCGACCCTGGCCACCAGGGACACCTTCGGCGCGGCGCCGCCGATGCGCCCGCATAGCGCCAAGAGCGTCATCTACCTGAACATGTCTGGCGGGATGAGCCACCTCGACACCTTCGACCCGAAGCCGGGCTCGGATGTCCAGGGGCCGACGCCGGTCACCGACACCAGCGCCGACGGGGTGCAGATCTCGGGTTACCTGCCGAAGACCGCGGCCGTGATGAAGCACGTCTGCCTGCTGCGCGGGATGCAGACCAACCAGGGCGCCCACGAGCAGGGGCAGTACCTGCTGCACCGCAGCTACCCGATGCGGGGCACCATCGTCCACCCCGCGCTCGGCGCCTGGGTGATGCGGCTCTCCGGCCGGCGCAACACCACCATCCCCGGCTTCGTCGGCATCGGCGGCTCGATGGAGAACGTCACCGGCGGTTACATGGGCGCCAAGTACGGCGGGGTCCCGCTGGGGAACGCCAACCAGGGCCTCAAGGACTCGAGGCGCGCCCACTCGGTGAGCAAGGACGAGTTCGACCGCAGGCTGACGCTCGCCGACAAGATGAACTCCGAGTTCCACGGCCGTTTCAAACAGAAGCAGATCAAGACCTACCACGGCCTCTACGACGAGGCGGTCAAGCTGATGACCAGCGAGGACCTGAAGGCCTTCGACCTCAAACACGAGGACGGCGCGGTCCGCGAGATGTACGGCTCCAACGGTTTCGGCCAGGGCTGCCTGCTGGCGCGGCGTCTGGTCGAGCACCAGGTGCGCTTCGTCGAGGTCAACCTCGGCGGCTGGGACACCCACAACGACAACTTCGTCGCGGTCGAGGCGCGCTGCCAGGTCCTCGACCAGGCGCTCTCCGGCCTCATCTCCGACCTGGAGCGCCGCGGCCTGCTCGACAGCACCCTCGTCGTGCTCGGCACAGAGTTCGGCCGTACGCCGACCATCAACGGCAACACCGGGCGCGACCACTTCCCGCGCGCCTTCACCTGCCTGATGGCGGGCGGCGGCGTGAAGGGGGGCTTCGTCCACGGTCTCACGGACCGCAACGCCCACACCGTCAAGGAGGGGATCGTCACCCCGGGGATGTTCAACGCCACCATCGGCCACGCCCTCGGGCTGCCGACGGAAAGGGTCGTCACATCCCCCTCGGGCCGCCCGTTCACCATCGGTAACGGGGCCAGGCCGGTGAAGGAGATCTTCGCCTGATCGACGGACGGCACTCCCCGACCCGGTGAGAACCACGACCCTCTCCCGCCGTCTCGCGGCAGGCTTCGCCGTGCCCCTGGCGGCCGCGGCGCCGTCCGCCCTCCACGCCGCGCAGGAGGTCGACTTCAAGACCCAGATCGCCCCGATCCTGTCGTCGAAGTGCAACGACTGCCACACGGCGAAGAAACGGGAGACCGACAAGAAACCCAAGGCGGGGTTGGCGCTCGACACGCCCGCCGGGATCATCGCCGGCGGCGTCCTGGAGGCGGGTGACGCGGAGGGCAGCGAGCTCTACCTGCGCGTCGTCCTGCCGGCGACCGACGACGAGCTCATGCCGCCCGCCGACGATGGCGGACCGCTCTCCAAGCGGGAGATCGACCTGATCAAGAAGTGGATCGACGAGGGCGCGCGCTTCAGCTCCAGCAGCGAGGGGGGGCTGGGCGAGATCCCCGCCGACCTCACCGCCCACAAGGTGTTGGGGATGCGGGCGGGCGAACCGAACGCCGACGCCGTCTCCCACCTGCAGCGGCTCGGCGCCACCATCTCCCAGATCTCGGTCGCCCTGCCGCAGTACCTGTCGGTGGAGTGGATCTCCACCTACCACAAGACGACCGATAAGGAGGTCGAGCAGATCCTCCACCTGGCGCCGAACGTGGTCGACGTCGACCTCGGCCGCACCAAGGTCACCGACGAGGGGCTGAAGGCGATCGGCAAGCTCGGCCGGCTCACCCACCTCAACCTCAACCGCACGGCGATCACCGACGCCGGCCTCGAGCACCTCGCCGAGCTCCGCTCGCTGCAGTGGCTCAACCTCTACGGCACCAAGGTCACCGACGCCTCGCTGACGGTGCTCGCCAAGCACCGCAAGCTCCAGGCGCTCTACCTGTGGGACACCGGGATCACCTCGGAGGGGGCCGACAAGCTCAGGAAGGCGTTGCCCGACACGAAGATCGTCCGCGAGACCGACGCCAAGGCGGGGCGCTTCGAGAACCTCGACGATCCCCTCAAGTTCTAGCGGCGCCCCCACGGGGCCGCGCCCCCGCGTTTTCCCGCCGTGGCATGTAGCGGGCCTTGCGAAACGTTTCGTCGGCCGCTAGGGGTGGGCTTGCAGCCCAAATGCCGACGCCGCAACGCCGAGCCCTCCTCGCCAAGACCGCTGGCCTCGCGCTGGCCTTCGCGCCTGCCCTCCTAGCCGGCTACCACGTGGCGAAGAACGCCGTCGATATCCCGGTGTGGGACGGCTGGCAGCGTGGCGAGATCCTCCAGAAGCAGGTCGCCGGGGACCTCTCCTTCGGGGATCTCTATGCGCCGCACATCGAACACCGGATGGTGTTCCCGCGCCTGGTGATGTTGGCCTCGAACGCCCTGACCGGCGGGGATGTGCGTGCCGAGATGGCGTTCATCTTCCTCTCCGTGGTGGTCACGTCCCTCTGTTTCTACTACCTGCTGGGCAAGACCTTGCCCCCCGGGCGCTGGCGCTACCTGACGGCGCTGGCGATCAACATGGCGCTGTTCTCGCCCCTTCAGTACCAGAACTTCCTGTGGGCGATCCAGGTCGCGTTCATGCTGCCGCTGGCCTGCCTGGCCGCCTGCCTGGCGGTCGCGCGTTCGGGGTTGCCAGCCGCCGTCAAATACGCGCTCTGTGCCCTCGCCGCCACGGTTGGGATGCACAGTTTCTCCCACGGCATCCTCATATGGCCGATGGTGTTCTTGCTGGTGCTGCTGGGTGGCTGCGGGCTGTCGAGGGGGGCGCGCACCTACTTCCTGTGCGCCTTTGCGGTGCTGGGGACGCTCCTGCTCCACGCCTATGTCACGGTGGAGTTCCGGGTGGCCAGCAAGCATTCGTACAACGTGGAGATCGGCAGCCCCGTGCCGGCCGTGGAGTTCCTCGAGGAGACGATGAGTCGCCCCGACAAGATGCGGAAATTCTTCCTGGCCTCCATCGGCAACCCCCTGGCGCGTTTCTTCTCGACCGATTCGCGGGAGTCTGCGCGCTCGGTCGCCCGGGGGCTCTTGCTTCTCTTCGCCACCGCGCTGGCGGTGCTGGCCGCGCGCTGGCGTGATCGCGAGCTGCGGGAGGCCCTGTTGCCCTGGGCCGTCGCCGGCCTCTTTGCCATCGGGGTGGCGGCGCTGTTGGCGCTGGGCCGCTCGTCGATCAACGTCGACAAGGCCATCCTGCCGCGCTACGCCAGCCTGACCCTGTTCCTGCCTGTCTCGCTGATCGCGATTGGCGCCCATCTCCTCTGGCGTTGGGTGAGGGCAGGCGAGGCCCGGGGCGCCGCCGCGCGGGTTCCGGCCGCCTCCCGTGTCGCCGCCTCGGGCGCCCTGGCGGGGTTGGCGGTGGCGGTGTGGTGGCCGGGGTGGGTTCATGGGGCCCGCAAGATGGAGCAATGGAGGAGCGCCCGTTTGCAAGCGCGTGCCGCGTTGACCTACCTGCACCAGTTCGAGCCCCAGCGCGTCGCCCGGTTGGACAAGACGCTCGACCTCGTGCGGGGGTACGGGCCCTTCCTCTCGGAACGGGGTTGGCTGCGGCCAGGGCTGTTGGCGGAGCAGGGCTTCGGCCCTTTCGTCCCCGACGAGGACCGGCATTTGCGCGACGCGAAGGTGCGTCACGTGTCGTATGGCGACGGCCAGCTTCACGCCAGCGGCCACGCGGTCTTGCCCGATGACGGGCGCGTGGCGGATGCCGTATTGCTGACATGGAGGGCGGACGAGGCCGGGGCGTGGCAGGCCATCGGCCTCGCCGAGCCGCGCGGCCAGGCGATCCCCGAGATGTCCTTCGTCGACCAGATCTACAATGCCGGTGCGAACCTCGCGCGCCCCGACCAGTTCGCCAGGTGGTCGGCGCGCGTCTCCTGGCCGGACCCGCCCACGGGGGGCTTCGAGTTCCGCGCCTGGGCGCTCGATGCCTCGCTCATGCGCGCCTATCCGCTGGCCGGCGGGTTGCGCCTGGAGGAACCAGTGATCAGTGACCGGTGATCAGAAGTCGGAGAGTGTTGTTATGTCAACGGACGTCGGATAACGCGGCAGCGTCTTTCTGAAAACTGGAAACTAGCAAACTCTAGATCAATTGAGCGAAGCTGCGGCAGATATCGAGATGGGTGTGCCCGAGGTCGCCGAGGCCGAAGCGGCGGTGCGGGGGCGCGCGCCGCTTAGGCTCCTGCTGTTCCTCATCGTCTTTTCGCCCGCGGTCATCCTGGGCTTCGCGGTGGCGGAGAACGCCGTGGACGTGCCGATGTGGGACGACTGGGAGCGAGGTGGACTGTGGGAGCGTCACCGTGCGGGCACGCTCGATTTCAACTATCTCGACTCGCCGCACATCGAGCACCGCATACTGACCGGCCGGCTGGCGATGCTGGCCGGCGGGCTCTGGTTCGGGGGCGATTTGCGTTTCGAGATCTGGCTCACCTACGCGGTCGTCCTGGCGACGGCGTTGTTGTGTTTCTACCTGCTGCGCTACACCTTGGGAGTGGTGCCCGCGCTATGGCCGGCGGCCCTGCTGGTCAACCTGCTGCTCTTCTGTCCCCAGCAGTATGCGAATTTCCTCTGGGCGATCCAGTTCGCCTACATGGTGCCGTTTTTCTGTCTGGCCGCCATTCTGGCCGCCTGGGTGTCACCACTGCCACTCTGGTGCAAGACGTCGTTCGGCGTCCTGATGGCGCTAGTCGGGACGCACAGTTTCTCGCAGGGCCTGATGCTCTGGCCGGTCGCCCTCGGCATGCCGCTGTGCTCGCCCGCTCCGGGTTCTCTCCGTCGCCGCGTGCTGCCGGCCGCGGCGGTCGCCCTGGTTATGGCCGCCGCGCTGGCCTACCATTTCGGACCGAGCTTCCGTAGCAGTTCACATTTCAGCCACACCCATGGGATCGAGACCGGCGAGCGCCCGCCCAGCCTCGGGGCCGTCGGGGAGGCGATGGGGGACCTGGACGCGGCGGGGCGCTATCTTCTCTCGTCCCTGGGCAACCCGCTGGCGCGCGCCTTCGGTTCTGACCAGCGCGATTCGGCGTTTTGGGTGGGTTGCGGGTTGTTGCTGTTGTCTGCCGGCGCGGCCGCCTTCGCGGTGTGGCGCCGCCGGGACGGCGAGATCTGGGCGCGTCTCCTGCCGTGGTTCGCCGCCGCCGGGTTCGCCGTGGCCGTGGCGTTCCTATTGGCGCTCGGCCGTTCGGCGACCGATCGCGCCGCGATGCCGCACTATATATCGATGACGCAGTTCCTGGTCATCGCGCTGGTGGCCATCGCCGCCTATGTCGCCAACTGGTGGGTGCGTTCGGCGGGTGACGGGACAGCGGCGGGGCGCCGCGCTGCGTACGCCTGGGGGGCGGCGGTGGCCTCGGCGGTATTGCTGGTCAACCTCTGGGTCTACGGGTTGTACAAGATGGAGGCGTGGAAGGGATCCCGGCTCCAGGCGCGCGCCGCGTTGACCTATATCCGCCTGTTCGAACCGACCAAGATCGGCCGGCTCGACGCGACCCTGGAGTTCGTCCGCGAGGGCGCGGAGGTGATGGACAGCCAGGGGCTGATCCACCCCCCCCTCGCCAGGGAGTGGGGTTTCGGACCCTACCGGCCGCAGCGCGGATCCCTGGGACAGAAGAGGGCGAAGGTGACCCGGTGCGCGACCGACGCCCTCGGCGTCCACGTCGATGGCTACGCCCTTCTGCCCGACGGGCGCATCGCCGATGGCGTCCTCATCTCCGTCCGCGCCGGGGACGGGGATGGCTGGCGGGTGATCGGCTTCGCCGAGATGCGTTCGCTGCACGCGCTGAACAATATCTTCCTCGATACCCAGTTCGGGCAGGGGCCAAACCTCGCTTACATCGGTCAGTACGCCCGCTTCCGTGGCCGGGCAGACCTCCCCGACGACTTCTCCCCGACCGACACCGACCTCCTCTGCTGGGCTTTGGACGCAGAGCGGTTCGTCGCTTTCCCGATCGGTGATGCGGTGCCGATCGCCGACCAGGAGGAACCGGCACCGGACGGGCAATAGCGTCGCCGCAGGGGCGGAAGATCGCGGTGTGCCCGCCCTGTTCTCCCCCGGGGAAGCCCCCGGCGTCCCCAAAGTGTGCAGGTTTGCTGGTCAGATCGGAAAAATCCCGAATTTTTCGACACCCAATGCCCCATCGGGGGAAATCCGCCCGAGTGCCGGATCGGCGATCTCGGAAAGCTCTCAAAAACTTTGGCCGCCAATGGGAACCCTGATCCCGGAATATCGGTAAATACAAAATTGTTAGAATTCTCAAAATAAAAATTTGATTTTGAAAAGAAAGAATGCCATTTTTTCCGGATTTTATTCTCGATGGCTCGGCAAAAAAATGCGATTTCCTCTGTGCAACTGACGGTGTCGGTGACGGAGCGGGTTCGCGAGCACCTCGATCGGATGACCGAGACGGGGATGTTTGGCAAGAATGCTGCGGAAACTGCCAACTTGCTGCTCATCGACGCCATCAGGAGATACATCGAGAAGGGCTCGCCTTTCCTCGAACCTCCACCTCCCGCGGATAGCGGGGGGGACTAGCCAAGAACATCGCCGCCACCGTCAAACCGCCTCACCCACTCAGCCACACGATGCCCAACTCCCGCTCGACCCGCCCCGACGACGCCCAGTATGCCGTCGAAGCCTTCAAGATCCTCAGCGACAACACCCTGCAACCAGAAGACGACCCCGCCGAGTGGGTCTACCCGGATGGGGCTGGCGAAGAGGACCAGCTGCGCGAGCTGGCCGAACAGATCGTCGCACACGATGAGGCGCTCTCCAACATCCTCGGCGACGCGGCGATCGGCGACACGCCGGTGAGCGAGCTCCTCCGCCGTGTCTGTGCCTGGCAGGCGATGCTCGGCAGCAAAATGCAGCAGGCGCCTGCCAGCCGGCCGCCGAAACCCTGGCTGGCGTAGGTCTTCCGGCATCGGGCCGGGCCGGGTCGTCAGATCCCGCGGAGGGCGCGGTGCCTTTGCGGTCGAAGCGGGGACCGGTCTGTGGTAGAAGCTGCGCCCATGTGGAGAACGCTCTGGCCGCTCCCGTTCCTATGGGTCGCCGGCACCGCTAGCGGGCGCCTGGTCGAGGTCCCCGAGCTCGGCCTGCGCATCGCGGCGGGGTTCGAGATCACCCGCTTCGCCGACCATGCGCTGGCGCCGGACGTCTATTCGATGACGCTCGACCCCGCCGGGCGGGTGGTGGTCTCCTCGCGCGGCTACATCAAACGCCTGCTCGACACCGACCGGGACGGGAGGGCCGATGGGGACGCGCCGATCCGCGAGGGGGGGCCGGGCGCGATGGGGATGTGTTTCCTCGACCCCGGCACCCTGCTCACTGCCGAGGGTGGCCGGCTCAACCGCTACACCGACGGCGACGGCGACGGGCAGATCGATCCCGACCCCGAGCGGATCGCCGAGTTCGCGGGCGGCGAGCACGGGCTGCACGCCATCCGCCGCGGTCCGGACGGGATGATCTACGTCATCGGTGGCAACGATGCCGGGATCTCCGCGCGACATGCGACCCTTCCGGGCTCGCCCGTCACCCGTCCGGAGGGGGGCGCACTGATCCGTTTCGACCCCGACCTGAAGGGCTGCGAGATCGTCTGTCACGGCTTCCGCAACCCCTACGATTTCGATTTCGACAGCGGCGGGCAGATCTATACCTACGACAGCGACTGCGAACGCGAGTTCGGGCTTCCCTGGTACTCGCCGACGCGCCTCTACCGCGCCGAGGTCGGCGCCCACCACGGTTGGCGGCTGCGCGGCCACAAGCGTGGACACAAGCGGCCAGACTACTATTTCGACAGCGTGCGACCGCTGGTGAACGTCGGCCGCGGTTCCCCGACCGGGGTGGCGGTCTGCCGCCACGAGGCTTTCCCTGCGCCGTATCGAGATGGCGTGTTCTACTGCGACTGGACCTTCGGCAAGGTCTATTTCACCGGGCCCGACCCGCTGCTGGAGGACATCGGCGCGCTCGAGGCCGAGGTGTTTATCGAGTCGACCGGCAGCAACGGCTTCGCGCCGACCGACCTCGAGTTCGCCGCCGACGGCACCCTGTACCTCTCGATGGGCGGCCGCGGCACGACCGGTTCGGTGTTCTGTGTCCGGGCGAAGGGTGCGGATCCCTCCGCGCGGGACATCCCCTTCGGGAGGGGGGCGGCGCCGCGCCGCGCCGCGGAGGAGTTCCCCGAGATGCTGCGCGACGTGGACCCCGGGGCGGTCGGGTTTTCGGCCCAGGCGGCGCGGGCGGTCGCCCGGCACCTCGACGCGGCGATGCTCGACGCCCCCCCGGAGACCCGGATGTTGTTGCTGCGGCTACTGATGCGTGCGCTCGGCGACTGGAACCTCGACCGCCCCAGCGCCGAAGCCTTCACGGGCTACGAGCTGGCCTCCGACGAGATCTTCGACAAGGCCAACGCCGACCTGCTGGACCTGTGCCGCGCGACGCCGCGCGAGCTGCTGCATTCGCTGGATCCCGACGAGCGGCGCGAGGCGGCGCGCCTGGTGGCGATGTTGCGCGACCCGCACCCGATCGCCACGGGGCGGCTGCTGGGCGCGATCACCGTGGACAGCCCGCCCGCCGACGACTTCCACTACCTCGCCTGTCTGGCATGTGCCGGGTCCCCGGTGGGGGAGGGCGATGTCGGGCGGGTCGCCGCCGCCGTGCTGGCCTTGGACGGCAAGCTCGGCGGGCGCCAGGTGCGCTCCAAGCAGACGTACGTCGAGCGGCTGAACGAGGTGGTCGCGAGGATCTCCAGCCGGGCGCCGCTCTACGACGCGCTGTTGGCGGCGCCCGCCCTCGTCCGCGCGAACCACGCGGCGCTCGCCGCCGCCTTCCCCGCCGCGGAGCGATCCGCCGCGGCCGACAAGTTCCTCGATGCGGTGTCCGCGGATCCCGGCGGGGGTTGGGGCGAGGATGCCGTGGCGCTGTTGGCACACGCGAGCTCGGAGATCGTCCCCGGCGTGTTGCGCCACCTGGCGGCGGACCCCGCGTTGGCGGATCGCTGTATGGTGTTGCTGGCGGGCCGCCCGGAGGAGATCGACCGCGGGAGGTTCCTGGGGGGCGCGACCTCGCCGCGCGCGGAGGTGGCTGCGGCGGCGCTGCGGGCGCTCGCCCAGCTGGCGCCGCGCGCCGATGCGGAGAACCTGGTACCGCTGTTCCGCGCGCGGGACAGGGAGGCTTCCCTGCCGCTCATCGCGCGGGCGGCGGGGGAGGTCTTCGACGACCGGGCGGCCGCGGAGCGCTGGGTTCGCGACGCGCACCCGGAGATCGCGCGGGCGGCGGGCCTCGGGGAGCGGGGTGAGAAGGTGGATTGGCCGGCCCTGTTCGCCGGGGTCGACTGGGCCTCAGGGGATGCGGGGAGGGGGGAGGCGCTGTTCGCCTCGCGCGCCTGCGCGGCCTGTCATGCGGCGTCCAACGCGCTCGGGCCCGACCTGGCCGGCGCCGCCCGGCGCCTCTCGCCGGAGGACCTGTTCCTGGCGATCGCCGAACCGGACGCCGATGTCCCGACGGCCTATCGGGCGAGCGTGTTCACGACCCGGGACGGGCGGACGGTGGTCGGAAGGGTCGCCTTTACATCGGCCGACGGCGTGATCGTCCACAGCGGCCCGGGGGCGACGGTGCGGCTCGGTAGCGAGGAGATCGTCGGCCGGGCGGAGTGGTCGCGGTCGCTGATGCCCGAGGGGTTGCTGGCCGGCCTGTCCGCCGCCGGGCTGGCGGACCTCTACGCTTACCTGAAGACCCTCTGAGCCGGGCCCGCCTGCGGTCGGGGCAACTCGCTACCCCTCTGCCTCCGGTGTCCCCTCGAGCTCCCCGCCGCAATGCCAGCAGTATCTGGCGGTGTCGCGGTGGCCGTCGCGACCGCAACCGGGACACCCCCGGCCGCTGACGGCTTTGGTGGCGAGCCTCGTCTCGCGGAGCGTCTCGCGCATCGAGCCGATCACGATCCCGGTCGGCACGGCGATGATCGCGTAACCGATGAGCACCATGACGCTGGTGATCAGCTTGCCGCCGATGGTGATCGGCGTGATGTCGCCAAAGCCGACGGTCGTAATGGTGATGATCGCCCAATAGACGCTGGTCGGGATGCTGCTGAAGTTCTCGTTGTAGGGGCCCTCGACGACGTACATCACGGAACCGAGGATGACGACGAGCGTCACGACGAAGAAGACGAAGACGAAGATCTTCGGCCGGCTCTCGCGCAGAGCGCGCATCAGCTTGTCGGACTCGGCGATGAGCGGCATCATCTTGAGGATGCGGAAGATCCGCAGGATCCGTAGGACGCGGACCACGGCCAGGTAGTGCGCGCTCTGGCTCTGGAGGAGCAGGCCGATCCAGGCCGGGATCCAGGCCAGCAGGTCGATGATTCCGTAGAAGCTGGTGGCGTACTTCAGCGGCCGCAGCGAGACCGTCAGGCGCATGAAGTACTCGATCATGAACAGCGCGGTGAAGACCCACTCGGCGATCACCAGCGGCCTGCCGTAGCTCTCCCGGATCCCGTCGACGCTCTCCAACATCGTCGCCAGCACGGCGAGGGCGATCAGCCAGAGCAGGACGACATCGAAGCCCCTCGAGCCCGGCGTGTTGTGGTCGAAGATGATGTGGCGGAGCCGTTTGCGCCAGGGTCCGAAGTCGTCGATCGTGCGGCCGGCCATGGGGTGGAGCCTAACGCAACATCGGGTGCCGTGCAAAGGAGGGGGGCTTCCCGTGTTACAAAGAGCACCGTGGTTTGGAATCGCGAAGCGGAGGGGATGGCGTAGTTTGCCGGACGATGACGCTCCTGGGTTCTGTTGAAACGTTGGCCATCGGGTTTGGGGGGGCGGGTGTTGTCGTCGGTGGGGTTGAGCGATCGCCTGTCTCTACCGCCAAGATCTCGGCGTCCTGCAAGAAAGGGGTGTTACCGTGAAACAGATCCTCATACATGGGGCTGTCGTATCGACAATGTTCTGTGTTGGCCTCGGGTTGGCCAGGTTGTCCGGAGCGCGCTCCAGCGGGCTCCCTGCGCTTGTGCGGGAGAGGGTGTTTCTGAGCGCATTGCCACATCGTGATGGGAGGCAGGGTTCGGCCTTGATGTCGGTCGCGCGCGATCCGGATCTGGACTGGCGGGAGAAGCATCGGCGGTATCTCGATCTTGTGGAGGCGGCGGAGGGCGACGAGCTGGAGGGTTTGCTGCGTGCCTCCGTACGCGAAGTGCCGTATGGGATCGGAGGGGGTGTGTTGTGCGAGCGGATCCTCAAAAAGTGGTCCGAGAAGGACATGTCGGGGCTCGTTCGCTGCCTAGTTGAGGGAGAACTGCCGCGTGCCGACTGGCTCGAATGGACAGCCCTCAGCGCACTTGCCAAGGTAGATCTGCCGCGCGCGTGGGATCTGATGGATCCGCTTCCGACAGCCGAGCGCTTCGATTGGCGAAGTCGCCTAGCGCCGGCGGTTGAGAGTCGGTGGCCTTCCGAGGGTAGGGCGGATGCCGCCCAATGCCTACAATTGCTCCGGCGACATATTGACGACGCAGAAGATCTGATGTCCCCATCGGGGTGGCGGGCGCTCGTTCATCTTGTTGCCCGGGATAGACCACGATCGCTTCTGACCGCGAAGGACAGTATCCCGCCCGGTCTTCTTCCCGAAGAGACCATCGTGACCGCTTGCCACGCCTGGGCGCGGACCGATGGCGAAGCCGTACGGGAATGGGCCTCCGGGAATCTAGAGGGTCGAGTTTTGAGGGTAGTTCTCGATGTTGTTGAAGGGAAGGGAGAGGTGCGATGAGGGGTGGACTGTGGCCATATGTATTGTCAGGCATGGTCGCGGCGTCGGCGGGTTATTGGCTTGGATCTCCCCCTGGTTCCGCCAGTTCGGGTGCCCGGAAGGTCACTTGGGAAACAGCGGTGCATTCCGCAAGTGACCCTGCCAAGCTGACGAGATCCGTCGAAGAGATCGGCCGCATCGAACGGTGGAAACCCGAACCCTTTTTCTATCGCGAGGCCGAGTACCTCGCCGAAATGTTGGCGACGAAAGACGATGGGGAGCGGATCAGCGGGATCGGCGAGAGCTATAGCATTCTGCCTGGACTGTTCGATGCCTGGGCTCGGCGCGAACCCGAAGAGGCGCTGGCGGTGGCGGTATCCCTGGACGGTCATAGCCGTTACTGGGCGATCGCTGCGGTATTTGACGCGATTTTTGAGTTGGATCACGAGCAGGGTCTGACGCTCTACGAGGGGCTCGACCCCGGACTACAGAGTATCGGCTTGGAGCTTGGTCACATTTTTCATTTCTTCGCAGACGCCGACCCAGCGAGGGCGGTCGAGTGGATTTTCGAGCGGATGGATGTACACGGCGTTCCTATCGAGGTGCGTTGGGAGGAGATGGAGGCTTGCGGAGTCTTTTCCGGACTCGACTGGCGGCTTATGGAGAGATGGTATCGGCGTGCAGAGGATTCCGGTTGGGAACCGAAACGGTCCCATCAGTGGGTTGCAGGCAGGAGGTCCGTGCCCTGCGGGGTGGCGCGTGATGATCCCGGTTTGGCGCTGGCATGGATGAGGGAGAACGCGGCTTGGGTCTTCATCGATTGGAGGGCTCGCGATCTGGAGAGCCCGTTTTGGGGCGCTGGACGAGCCTTCGCTGAAGCGGTCCTGACCCATGGGATGGACGTGGCAGAAAATGTGTATGCGCAGCTCGAACCAGGGGAGTTCCGGATCGAGTTCGCCAGCGGGCTAGCGGTGAGAAAGGGAGCTTTCGACCCTGAAGCGGCGAGCAGTTGGATGCGGGGATTGGAGGGTGAATGGGAACGTTACTTGGTCGGGCGGAAGCTGTTCGAGAGTTGGGCGGAGCGAGATTCTCTGGCGGCGTTGGATCATCTTCAATCGATCGGTGACGAGGGCGAGATTTGGCGGGAAGTGGTTCTTGGACAACTGGAAGAACGCGCTGCAGAGAAGGCGTTGAGAGGGTATTGAAAAGATGGCTTGAGACGACGGCCAAAAAGGGCTTGCTGAGATCGCTCACGAAGTGAGGTCCCTAGAGTTTGGAGCTGCCCGGAAAGAAGATACGGCGTCGGCTAGCCGTCTTCCGGCGGCAGCGCCCGGACGCGGATGGTCTCGATCTCGGCCGCCGTCTCATAGCTGGCGACCCCGAGCGGCTGACAGGCCTCGATCGCGCCTGGCCGCATCGAGATCTGCCTGTCAGCGATCAGCGCGTTGACCACCAGCCGCCGGTCGACCCAGCAGCGGATGCGGCCGCGGCGGACCTCGACGCGCAGGTCGTACCATCGCCCGGTCTGGTATTGCAGGGCGGCGCGGGTGGTGTTCCGGTTGGCGTCGAGCCCGTCGATGTTCGAGAGCCCGGTCACGCCGCCACCCCAGCCGCCGGCGACGAAGGTGCAGCACGCCCCCTTCTCCGGCACCGGGAAAGTCAGCGCGCAGAAGAAGTCGCGGCCGTCGATCTTGCGCGCACGTACGGCGACCTCGTATTCCTCGGCCGGGGCGTCGAAGTCGGGGTCGGCGACCGTCAGGCCGGTGAACGGCCGGCCCCTGCCGAACACGATCTTGCCGTCGGCGACCTCCGCCGCGCCGCCGTCACCGTCGAAGCCGATGTGCCGCCAGCCGGTGAGCGACTCGCCATCGAACAGGTCGCGCCAGGCGTACCTCTCCGGGTCCCGGGCGTCCGGCGCGGCGCGGTCCGCGCAACCCGCACAGCAGATCATCGCGGACAGGGTCGCAAGCTGTGTCGTCCTCACGGGCGGGTCGGGTTGTCGGGTTCCGCCGGCCCGGCCGGGGCTACGGCCTGGCGCCCCCGGGTTCCCTGTCCGGCATACGGAACACCGCCGGTCCTGCCCGCTTTGTCAAAGGCGGTCGCACCGGCTCTGAAACTCCTGGATGCACGGGCGCCAAGTCTGGCTACACTCCCCCGAAATCCACCACTCCGACGCCTCCGTCCATGCTGCCGTTCAACAAGCTCTGCCCCTTAGGTCTCGCCGTCGCGACCCTGTCACCCGCCACCTCCCCTGGTCAAGACACTGCCCCGTCACCCGCCGCCCCCGGGCCGGGGAAGGCCACCCCGGAGGTCGTCCAGCCCCCGCAACCGGTGGATCTCGCCGACGCCAAACGCCTGGTGGTGAAGTCCTACGCCGAGATCGCCGAGGCCGCATACGCCGACGCGCTGGCGCGCGCCATCGAGCTGCGCAAGGACATCAAGGCCTTCGTCGCGGCGCCCGATGTGCCGAACCACATCGCCGCGAAGCTCAGCTGGCTGGAGGCGCGCATGCCCTATTTGCAGACCGAGGCGCTGCGCTTCGCCGGCGGCCCGATCGATTCGATCGAGGGCCTCGAGCGCGCCATCAACGGCTGGCCGATCGATGCGGCCTCCATCGATGTGGTGGGGGCGGACGGGGCGTCCGGCGTGGTCAACGACGTCGAGGCCCTGCCGAAGATCACCCCGGAGACAGTGGCCGCCCTCAACGGCGAGGGCGCCGGTGGCGCCACCGGCTTCCACGTGATCGAGTTCCTCCTCTGGGGGGAGGACAACGATCCGGAGTCGGGCGGCAAACGCACCCACGCCGACTACATCGCCACCGGGGAGGGCGGCGTTGGCCGGCGCGGCGCCTATCTGGTCGCCTGCGCCGACCTGCTGGTGCGCAACCTCTCCGACCTGCTGGCGGAATGGCGGTCCGGCAAGCCCGACAACTACCGCGCGAGCTTCGAGAAGATGCCCGTCGACCAGGCGCTCGCGAAGATCTTCTCCGGCGCGGCGACGGTGGCGCAGGCGGAGTTCGCGGCACGGCGGCTGGGCGCGCCGTACGAGAAGCGGGACGGCGAGGCGGAGCAGTCGCGCTTCAGCGACACGACACACGTGGACGCCCTGCACAACACCGCGGGCCTGGCCAACCTCGTCGCCGGGGCGTACGTGGGGCTCGACGGCAAGGTCAGGGTGCTCGGCGTCGGGATGGCGGGTCTCGCCGACGAGGTGTCGGAGGAGCGTGGAAAGACCTTGCGCGCCGCGCCCAACGCGGCGATCGGCGCCGCGCGCAAGATCGGCGCCCCCTTCGACCAGGAGGTGCTCGGCGAGGACACCGCACCGGGCCGCGTCGAGATCAAGGCTCTGATAGACGCCCTCGCCACGCTCTCCGCCGAGATCTCCGGCCTCGCGGCGGAGTTGGAGATCCCGATGCCGGAATAGGATCGCGTCCACCTACGGGTCGGCGGGGTCGCCGCGCAGCCGGCAGAGGACCAGGAGGGTCAGCCCGGCGGCGAGGGCGAGCAGGAAACCGCCGGCGGTGCCCAGGTCGTGCACCTTCAGCATGAACTCGTCCTCGGGCGGCACGTCGCGGACACCGCCCATGGCCGCGGAGATGGACAGGTCGGCCCCCAGTAGGAGGCTCGCCGTGCCGAACTCGGCAGCCGCCGGCCACAGCACCGCAAGCAGGCAGACACCGAAGCCGCGGCGGGTGAGCACGGCGCAGCTGCGGGCGACCAGGAGCACCCTCCAGACCGCCACCGCCCCGAGCATCGTCATGTTCCACTTCGCCGCCCCGAGCGGGTCGTTCCAACGTTCGACGGGGATCGCGTAGACCCATGCGCAGGGGCCGGTCATCCAGAACAGCCCGAGCAGCAGGAGGTAGCCGCCCCGCAGGTTTCTGCCGGTCGCCCTGGAGAGCTTGAGGACCGGCTCGACCGAAAAGACGTACATGAAAGCTGCGGAGAACGCCGAGACCAACAGCGGGCCAGAGATCCACCGCGTGGAGGATAGCCCGCCTGGGTCGTCCCAGTGGCGGGCGATCCCGGCGGCCAGCACCAGCACAAACCCGAGCGGCAGGGTCCATCGCGATCTGGCAGCTGCTTCGATGGCGTGCCTCGAACCCCACAGGAAGGCGATGGGCGTGGAAGGTCGCATCGGCGTGACGGTCTGGAAGCATCCGGCGCCGTCCGCGGTGGCTCAAGGGGTTTCGGCCACCGCCCGGCCGGTGGCGTCTCAGCTCCCGGCGCTCCGCATGCGCCGCTCCTCCCTCACCCGGCCGCGCAGGTGGCGTTTGAAGCGCCGCGTGCGCTCGGCGACGAAGCGCGGGTGGTACAGGGCGCCGGCGAGTTTGAGGAAGCCCTCCTCCAGCTCGTCGACCGACATCGTGTCTGGCTGGAAGTTGATGTCGAACAGCGTGCAGCGTTCGGTGGCCTCCTCGCTGAGCAGCCGCCCCTGTTCGCTGAGCCGCCCCCACAGCGGGGTGCCGGGGAAGGGGGTCATATAGGTGATCTGGACGTCGTAGAGGCCGCTGTCGCGGGCGAAGCGCAGGGCGTCCTTGAACTGCTCCGGGCCGGCGCCGTCGAGGCCGAACACCAGGCAGCCGTTCACGGTGATGCCGTGGCGCTGGATCTTCTCGACCGCCTCGACATATCGCCCGGCGCGGTTCGCCTTCCAGTTCGAGTTCTGCTCGACCCCGTCGAGGACCTCGTATCGGGGGCTCTCGAACCCGATCAGGATCTGCGCGCAGCCCGCGTCGCGCATGAGCCCGAGGAGCTCGTCGTCCTCGGCGACGCCGAGGTCGGTCTCGGTGAACCAGCGGACGTCCTCCTTGGCGAGGGCGCGCATCAGCGCCTTGGCATGCTTGCGGTTCACGAAGGTGTTGTCGTCGGCGAACTCGAAGAAGGGTTTCTTGAATAGCTCCTTGAGCCGCCGCACCTCGGCGATGAACTTCTCCACCGGCTTCACCTTGAACTGTGGCGCCAGGCGGATCGACGCGGCGCAGAACTCGCAGGACAGGGGGCAGCCGCGCTGCGATTGCACGGTGAAGCGCGGGTATCGGTCCGGGGACAGCAGGTCGAAGCGCGGCATCGGCGCGTCGGCCAGGTCGAAGGGCGGGCCGGCCTTGGCGTCGTAGACCTTCCGCAGCGCCCCCCGCTCGAGGTCGGCGACCACCGCCGGCCAGAGCGGTTCGCCCTCGCCGACGACCACGGCATCGGCGTGCCGGGCGGCGAGCTCCGGCTGCAGGGTCGGACCCAGCCCGCCGAGCACGGTAGGGACGCCGAGCTCGCGGAAGCGGTCGCAGAGCCGGAAGGCCTCCTTGTTGGTGCCGCTCAGCGAGGAGATCGCCACGGCGTCGAAGCGCGTCGGCAGGTCGTCGAGCTCCACGTCGCGCACCTCGAGGTATTCGCAGTCGATATGCCCCGGCGTCATCCCGGCGAGGGTCAACAGGCCGAGCGAGGGCAGCGCCTCGATCTCCCTCGCCCGCCGTGCGACCGCCGGGAACGACAGGCCGAGCTCGAGCACCTCCGGCTTGCACAACCGCAGGCCGCTGACGGCGATGAATCCGATCCTCATCTTTCGGGGGTCGTTTCCGGCGGGGGTCCGTGGGCGCTCACGCCGAGTTCCAGTTGAGCAGCAAGATGGCGATCCCGGCGCCGGTGGTGCCGACCGGGATGAAGAAGAAGTGCCGGAAGGGCTCCTTGCGCCACGCGGTCAGGAAGCAGCACAGGGACATGGTGGACAGCCCGGCGACGAGCAGCGTGGCGGCGAGGCGTGCCGCGCCGTCGGCGATCGGGTGGGCGTCGATGGTCAGCCCATAGAGCAAGTTGAGGAAACCGAGGCCGAAGAAGGCGATGTGGCCGAGGCGGGTCATGCGCCGGCGGAACGAGCCGTAGCCGCCCATCCAGCCCTCGCGGTGGAAATAGAGGCCGATCACCGCGCCGGACAGGACGCCGAGCAGCATCCCCGCCCAACCGGCCAGCAGTGCCGCATCGATAGCCCAATCCATGCCGCCAGTGTAGGCGTCCGCCCGGATAGGGTGCGAATCGATTTTTTAGAACTGGGCATCGATCGAATCGATGCCCCATACCGTCCCGATCCCTCAGGCGGTCTCGCTCTCGTCCGGCGTCTCGTCCGCGGCCTCGTCCACGACGCTGGAGAACATCGACCGCATGCAGGGCGCCCCGGTGGGGCTGATGAAGGTGTTGCAGTACATCGCGCCGACCATCTCGTTGTCCTCGTTGGTGAACACGTAAGTGCCGTCTTCGCGGCGCCCGGGCGCGAGGAACAGCACCTCGAAGGCCAGGATCGGCTCGTCGTTGACGGTCCCGGTCTCGGCCGGCTCGGTCACCTGCACAAGATGCCAGGGTTCGCCGTGTTCCGGGAGCCCGACGCCGCGAGCGACCAGCATTTTGCCGAGGTAGGCCGCCAGGGTGGCGCGGTCGGGGATCGCGGCGAGATCTTGGTTGTCAGCCATCGTCGCAAGTCTGGCCGCGATCACGACCGGCGTCGAGCGCCGAAGCCCCCGCCACGCGGCGGGATGCCGGAGCACAAAAAACGCCCGTCGGGCCGCGGGCTCCGGGGGCGCCTCTTGGCTGGGATGGATCGGTTGGGGACGCCGCTGGGCCGGATCCCCCGTCCGCGCTAGCTGACCGCCACCGCCTCGGCCCCCTTCTCCCCCGTGCGGATGCGGACGGCCTCCTCCACCGGCGAGACGAAAACCTTCCCGTCGCCGATCTTGCCGGTATTGGCGGTGCTGACCACCTTGTCGACCACATCGTTCACCTGCTCGTCGTCGACGACGATCTCCAGCTTCACCTTGGGGAGGAAATCGACGGTGTATTCGCTGCCGCGATAGATCTCGGTGTGGCCCTTCTGGCGTCCGAAACCCTTGACCTCGGTGACGGTCATGCCCTGGATTCCGATCTCGGAGAGCGCCTCTTTGACGTCCTCAAGCTTAAACGGTTTGATAATCGCTTCGACTTTCTTCATTGCGTATAGAGTAAAGGTTCGTTCGATGGCTTGCCCAGCCCCGATTTGCTGCCGGTCGGGCACAGTTTGCGTTGTCCGCAGGATAGCGATAAAGCGGATCCCGTGCCAACCGTAAAACGAATGCGGCCCGGGGGTGAGAATCGGCGATTGCGGGAATCCCCAGGCTGTGGTTGTCTCCCCCCTGTCAGGGGGTCGCCGCCGTCCTCCGGCACCCTCGCTGGAGACCGGGAGGGGGCGGCCCCGAGAGCGACCGATCCAGAGCTACCCGATACCCCACGCCGCCATGAACAGACTGATCACCCCCCTATTCGCCGCCGTCGCGCTCGCCGCGCAGCCCGCCGCTGCCGCGGACGAGCCGATCTTGCTCAAGTCGAAGCTCCTCGTCGGGAAGACCTACACCTTCCAGCAGGACGTGGTGATGAAGATGGCTCTGCCGCTCGGCGGGGCGGGGGAGAGCGCCACCAAGATGGGCATGGAAGTGGTGATGGCGATCGCCAAGGCTCCGGAGGGCGACAACAAGCTCGTCACCACCAAGCTCGGCAGCGTGAAGATGGAGATGGACATGGCCGGCCAGAAGATGGTCTACGACTCCACCGACGAGGCGAAGCAGAGCCCGCTGCTCAAGGGCCAGTTCGACGAGCTCGTCGGGCAGGAGTTCAAGGCGGTATACGACAAGGACGACAAGTTCTTGAAAATGGAGGACGGCCCCGCCGCCGGCGGCGGGGGGCCGCTGGGGATGGCGATGGGCAAGGACGACTTCCAGCAGATGCTCCAGCAGCTCACCGACTACGGTTTCCCCACCGAGCCCGTCAAACCCGGCGACAAGTGGAAGCACACGCAGGCGGCCAAGATGGGGGCCATGGGCAACATGGAGATGAACATGGATTTCACCTACAAGGGCAACGTGGAGCGCGACGGGAAATCGCTAGCCGAGATCCTCATCAACGGCACCATCAGCGGTGGCGCCGGGGGGGAGGGGGCGCTGATCGAGTTCAAGGACTCGACCATGTCCGGGACGATGTTCTTCGACCCCGAGCTCGGGGCTATGCACTCCAGCGAGATGGAGATGAAGATGACCATGGCGGTCGGTGGTGAGGGCGGCGCCGAGATGGACTCCACCACCAAGTCGAGTTCGAAGCTGCTCTCGGTGGAGTAGCGGGTTCGCCCGTAGCGGCCCGGGGGGCTGGGATCGCGGAGGGCTGCCCCCCAGAAGTTGGCCGTGCGTTTCCAGCCCCGCCCGCCTACCCCCCCCTGGGGGGCGCCGGCGCTCAGCCGATCTTCTTGAAGAAGTGGTAGGTATGCCGGTAGGCGGTGTCGGTCACGACCGAGGCCGCCTTGATGTTGGGGATCGCGAAGGGCGCGAAGCCGGGTGCCTCCAGGATCTCTGCCAGCGGATCGGGGCGGCGCTCATCGGTGTCGTTCCAGCCCACCACCACGCAGCCGTCGGCCCGCAGGACCCGCTCGATCTGGCGCATCGCCAGCGAGATATCCGCGCGGCCGTCGACCCCCCAACCAAACACCCCGTTGGCGATCACCAGGTCGACGCTCGCCGCCTCCATATGCTGGTCGAGCTCCAGCAGGGACGCCACGCGGTGTTCGCCGCGGGCGAAGTGCGCCTTCTCTGGATCGATGTCGATCGAGCAGTACTGCTGCGTTGGGAACAGGCGGGGGTAACCGGCGGTGTACCAGTCGCAGCCGATGTCCAGCACCCTCCTCACGCCCCGCAGGCCGGCAAAATAGGGGATGATCTTCCCCTCCAGGAGCCGCCGGTCTGGGGTGCGTAGAAACCAGGACCCGTGGCGGCGCCGAGCTCTTAGGAGCCACCGATGGCGACGGGGAATCGTCTTCTTTGCCAACTGCACTGCTTGGGTCAACATCGTTCGTCAGGTCTGCGAAAATTATCAAAAATAACATTTTAAGATAATAATTCAAATAATTTTGGAAATTATTAATGCCGGTAAATGGGGAGTTCAGATGGTGTGAGGGGTGTCATAGCTGCCCTAGGGGTTAAAAATTCAGGCCTTCCTAAGGAACGCTCTTGATGCTTGGTCGCCCTCTTCTTAAACAAGGGGGCTGGTCTCGCTCGCCAACCGCGCTGCGGGTTCCGACCCCATGTCCGACTCCTTCGTCCACCTCCACCTGCACACCGAGTACTCCACCCTCGATGGCGCGGTGCGCCCGGCCGACCTGATGGCCAAGGTGGCGCGCTGCAAGATGCCGGCGGTGGCGATGACCGACCACGGCAACCTGTTCGGGGCCATCGATTTCTACAAACAGGCCACGAAGGCCGGTATCAAGCCGATCATCGGCTGCGAGATCTACCTCGCGCCGGGCTCGATGCGCGACAAGAAGAAGGTCCCGGGTCTCCCCAACGCGCACCACCTCACCCTCCTGGCCAAGAACACCAAGGGGTACGAGAACCTCGTCAGGCTGGTCTCCCTCGGCCACCTGGAGGGCATGTACTATAAGCCGCGCGTCGACAAGGAGGCGCTGGACAGGTACTCGGAGGGCATCATCTGCCTGAGCGGCTGCATCAACGGGGAGGTCAACTACTGGATCGGGCAGGAGCAGGTCGACATCGCGCGCGAGAAGCTCGGCGAGTTCGTCGACATCTACGGCAAGGAGGACCTCTACCTGGAGATGCACGACCACGGCATGGCCCAGCAGCAGACCTGCAACCGGCAGCTGCTCGAGTTCTGTGGCGAGTTCGGCCTGAAGCCCGTCGCGGCGAACGACGTGCACTTCCTGAACCGGGCGGACCACGAGGCGCACGACGCGCTGATCTGTATCGGGACCGGCAAGATGTTGCTGGACGAGAACCGCATGCGCTACTCGCCCGAGGTCTACTTCAAGACCGCCCGCGAGATGCGCCAGCTGTTCAAGGAGGTGCCGGCCGCCTGCGACAACACCTTGGAGATCGCCGAGAAGGTCGAGTTCGAGCTGGTGCTCGACTCCACCAGCTCGGAGCGGTACCCGGAGTTCGACGCGCCCGACGGCAGCCCGCGCGAGCAGTATTTCCGCAAGCTCTGCGAGCAGGGCCTGGTCGACCGCTACGGCGCCGCGCGGGCGGCCGGGGACACCGAGCTGCGCGAGCGCCTCGAGTACGAGATCGGGATCATGGAGCGGATGGGCTTCGTCTCGTACTTCCTCATCACCTGGGACTTCATCAAATGGGCCAAGGACCACGACATCCCGGTCGGCCCCGGCCGGGGCTCCGCGGCGGGTTCGCTGGTCGCGTACTGCCTGGAGATCACCGACCTCGACCCGATCCGCTTCGGCCTCATCTTCGAGCGCTTCCTCAACCCCGAGCGGGTCAGCCCGCCGGACGTCGACGTCGATTTCTGCCAGACGCGGCGGCCCGAGGTCATCCAGTACGTGCGGGACAAATACGGCGACCGCTGCGTCTCCCACATCATCACCTTCGGCACCCTCGGGGCGAAGAGCGTGGTGCGGGACGTCGGCCGGGTCATGGGGTTCGGGTACGGGGACGCCGACCGGATCGCCAAGATGATCCCGACGGAGCTGGGCATCACCCTGGCGGGCGCGCGCAAGAAGAACCCCGAGCTCAAGGAGGCGATCGAGAAAGAGCCGGCCACCGCCCAGCTCTGGGAGACCGCGGTGAAGCTGGAGGGGCTGACCCGCGGCGTCGGCATCCACGCCGCCGGGGTGGTGATCGGCGACTGCGACCTGGACGAGCACGTGCCGCTCACGCGCGGCAACGAGGGCGAGGTGGTCACGCAGTACGCGATGAAGCCGCTCACCGACCTGGGCATGCTCAAGATGGACTTCCTGGGCCTGAAGACCCTGACGGTGATCCAGGACGCGGTCGACCTCATCCGCGGCGGGGACCCCGACTTCGACATCGGCAAGATCTCGTTGGAGGACCGGACCACCTATGACCTGCTCAACGCCGGCGAGACCTGCGGCGTCTTCCAGCTGGAATCGGGCGGGATGGTGGCGCTGTGCAAACAGTTCGGGGTCGACCGCATCGAGGACATCATCGCGCTGATCGCGCTCTACCGGCCGGGGCCGATGGACCTCATCCCGGACTTCATCGACCGTAAGAAGGGCAAGAAGAAGGTCGAGTACCTCCACCCCCTGCTTGAGGAGGTGTCGGAGGAGACGCACGGCATCCTGATCTACCAGGAGCAGGTGCAGAAAGCCGCCAACCTTCTGGCCGGATACAGCCTCGGCGACGCCGACCTCCTCCGCCGGGCGATGGGGAAGAAGGACCCCGCCGAGATGGCCAAGCAGCGCGCGACCTTCGTCGAGGGCTGCAAGCGCGTCAACGACATCGCCCAGAAGCAGGCGGACGGGATCTTCGACCTGTTGGAGAAGTTCGCCGGCTACGGTTTCAACAAGTCCCACTCGGCCGCCTACGGCCTGATCAGCTACCAGACCGCCTACCTGAAGGCCAACTACCCGGTCGAGTTCATGTCGGCGCTGCTCTCCAATGAGATCAACAACACCGACAAGATCTCGGTGTTCGTCGAGGAGTGCAAAAACATGGAGATCCGGGTGCTCCCGCCCGACGTCAACCGGTCGCAGCTCAAGTTCGCCCCCGACCGCACGGCGGCGGGTGGGGGGAGGGCGATCCGCTTCGGCCTCGCCGCGATCAAGAACGTCGGCAGCGCCGCCATGGCGCTCGCCATCTCCGAGCGCGAGGCGGGCGGCGAGTTCGTCTCGGCCGACGATTTCGCCAAGCGGCTCGACTCGAAGACGGTGAACAAGAAGATCCTCGAGTCGCTCACCCGCGCCGGGGCGTTCGATTTCACCGGCGAGGCGCGCGCCGCGCTCTTCGCCCGCCTCGAGGGCGTCATCGCCGCGGCCTCCAGCGCCCAGAAGGACCGGGCGGCGGGCCAGGCGTCGCTGTTCGGGGAGGACGCCGATTTCGGCTCGGCGCCCCCGGCGGCGGCGGAGGTGGGGACACCGTTCGAGCCCTGGTCTGACGAGGAGGTGCTGGCCGCGGAGCGCGACCTGCTGGGTTTCTACGTCACCGGCCACCCGCTCGACCCCTACCGCGCCGCCGTGACCTCCGGCCGCTACAAGACGCTCTCCGAGATCCCCGACCTCAAGGAGCGTCGCCAGTACGACTTCGCCGGCCGCATCGCCGCCGTCGAGAAGCGGTTTACCAAGAAGGCGGGGAAGCCGTTCGCCATCCTCACCTTCGAAGACTTCACCGGCCAGACCGAAGTGATGGCCTGGAGCGAGGTGTTCGACAAATCGGGCGACCTGCTGGTGACGGGCAACGTCGTCGTGCTCAACGCCAAGGTCGAACTCGACTCGCGGACGGATTCCAAACGCCTCACCGCAGAGCGGATCCGGCTCCTGGAGAAGCCCCGTCAGGGCGCCGCCCCGGCAGGTGGCAACGGCAATGGCAATGGAGAGGGTCACCTCCGGGGATCCGGCGGTGGCGGTACTCCGGTCGCCCTCGTCCTCCACCTACGCAGCGGCGAACATTCCGCCGCCGACCTGCGGGAGATCCGTTCGATCCTGGCCGAGCATCGTGGCGATGTCCCTGTCCATCTCCGTGTCACCGGCAATTCCGGCCGGCAGGCCAAGCTCGTCGTCGGTCCTCGCTATCGGGTCGATGCTGGGCCAGCCCTCCGCGACGAGCTGGCCCCGTGGCTAGACGCGTAGCGACCTCGGTTCCCCCGGGAATTCATAGTTTTAATAACCAGCACACAATTAATATTTTCTAAAATTCCGGAGTGATTTTTTAAAATCGTTCATTTTAAATTGAACAAATTGAGGCATTGGGTAGTCTCCCTACTCCCGAATGCCACCCGAAGCTCGATCAGCCGCCCAGGCGCGCCTAAGCGTCCAGCCCGGCGACGACGTTGACCCCCACAGCGCTCCTCTCTCGGAGGTTCAGCTTGAGGTGATCGAGCTGTTTGTCCGTGCGGTCAAGGTGCTCGGTCTGCCCAAGTCGGTCGGGGAGATCTACGGCCTGCTCTACATTTCGCCCCAGCCGCTGCCGCTGGATGCCATCGTGGGCAAGCTCGGCATCTCCAAGGGTTCGGCGAGCCAGGGGCTGCGTTTCCTCCGCAACCTCGGGGCGGTCAAACCGACCTACCTCGCCGGCGATCGCCGCGACTATTTCGAAGCGGTGGCTGAGCTGAAGAAACTCGCCGCGGGTTTCATCAGCGGTGAGCTGACCCCCCACCTCGAGAGCGGCACCTCCCGGTTGGAGAACCTCAAGCGGGTCGCCGCCGCGGACGATTCGGCCGATGCCGCCTTCTACCGCGAGCGCGTCGCCCGGCTGGGCAACTGGCGGCGCCGTGGCGGCATGTTGTTGAAGGTCGTGAAACGTTTCCTCGGCTAGGGCGCCCCGGCGCCCACCCCCGGCCGCACCATCTCCTCCCGCGTCAGTGAACCCCGCCAGCATAGCCCCGCATCGCACTTCCGGCTGACCATGGGTGTGACCTTGCACATCGATCGCGACTGGCGGGAAGAGCGCCTCTGGTATGCCGTGCAGACGCGTGCCAAGTCCGAGCACATCGCCGCCGCCGGCCTCGCCCAGCACGGTGAGGTCGAGGTCTTCTGCCCGCGCCTCAGGTTCCAGCGCCCCACCCCCCGCGGCAAGGTCTGGTACACCGAGGCCCTGTTCCCGGGTTACCTCTTCGCCCGCTTCGAGGCCGCCAGCTGCCTGCGCGCGGTGACCTACGGCAACGCGGTGGTGCGGCTGCTGCAGTTCGGCGACGACTACGCGGTGCTCCCCGATGGCGCCATCGAGGGCATCCGCGCCGAGATGGATGGCGGCGAGCTCAAGGAGATCGAGATCGTGCCCGAGGTCGGCGACGAGGTCGAGGTCGCCGCCGGCGCCTTCCGCGGCATGAAGGGCATCGTCACCAACCTGCTCGGTGGCGCCCAGCGCGTGCGCGTGCTTTTGGAATTTCTTGGCAGAGTCAGCGAAGTCGAGATCCCCGCCCACAAGGTGAAGACCGGGCGGGACCCGCAGGGTGCTTTCGCGCTCGGCTGACCTGCCCCCCAAGACAACCGGGAAACCGCCATCGGCACCTTCCCCACAGCTAGCCAGCCAATCGGTTTCGTCCCAGGGGAGGGGCGAGCGACCGGGGGCGGCAGCGTCGGGAGCGCCAGGCGACCGGGCTAGGGATCACCTCTCATCGATATGGGCTTTGCACAACGGCTCGTGAAATCGCTGGCCTACCGGATGGGCTATTCGGTCAAGCGGTTGCGCCCGGCCCCCCCTGCCCGGGACGGGGTGGTGGAGGGGGGGGTGCCTGCGGACGAGATCGCCTGCCGGCTGCACAAGGTCGACCCCTACGAGGGCTTCGACTACGGGGGCTACGAGTATGACCCCTCCGGCTGGGGGAGCCAGTCGCCCGCGTTTCGAAAACTGATCGGCGAGCGGGCCGACCGCCTGGGGCTCATCGTCGAGGTGGGCACCTGGAAAGGGGGGTCCGCGATCGAGATGGCCGACGCCCTCGAGGGGGCCGGCAGCGAGGCGAAGATCCTCTGTATCGACACCTGGCTGGGGGCGCTGGAGTTCTGGACCGACCTCGACGACCCCGAGCGCCATGGCGGCCTCGCCCTGAAGAACGGTTACCCCTCGGTGTACTACCAGTTTCTCGCCAACGTCTGCCACCGCGGCCACCAGGGTCGGGTGGTCCCGTTCCCGCAGACCTCGGCCACCGCCGCCCTCTGGCTGCGCGCCAACGGGGTCAGGGCGGACCTGATCTATATCGACGGCAGCCACGAGGAGGAGGGCGTCTACGCCGACCTCTGCGACTACTGGGACCTCGTCGCACCCGGTGGCGTGCTGTTCGGCGACGACTGGGGTTGGGACGGGGTGAGGATGGCGGTGCAGAGGTTCGCCAGGGAGAACCTTCTGGATATCCGCCACGAGAGCGACAAGTGGGTTTTAGACCACCGCGAATTATAGCAAATACCATCTTATGAAACGCGCCCTCATCACAGGGATCACTGGCCAGGACGGCTCCTATCTCGCCGAGATACTCCTGGAGAAAGGTTATGACGTGCACGGGATCATCCGGCGCGCGTCGTCCTTCAACACCAGCCGGATCGACCACATCTACGACCACGAGAACCTGACGCTCCACTACGGGGACCTCTGCGACTCCTCGGCGCTGACCAAGTTGCTGTATGACCTGAAGCCGGACGAGGTCTACAACCTGGGCGCCCAGAGCCACGTCAGGGTGTCCTTCGATATCCCGGAGTCGACCGGGGACATGGTGGGGATCGGCGCGCTGCGGATCCTCGAGGCGATCCGGGAGGCGGGGCTGATCGAGCATGTCCGCTACTACCAGGCCTCGTCGTCAGAGATGTTCGGCAAGGTCCAGGAGGTGCCCCAGACCGAGGACACCCCGTTCTGGCCGCGCTCGCCGTACGCCTGCGCCAAGGTCTACGCGCACTGGCTGACCGTGAACTACCGCGAGTCGTACGACCTGCACGCCAGCAGCGGGATCCTCTTTAACCACGAGTCCCCCCGGCGGGGGGAGACCTTCGTGACCCGGAAGATCACCCGCGCCGCCACGCGCATCAAGATGGGCCTGCAGGACAAGCTCTATCTCGGGAACCTCGACGCCAAGCGCGACTGGGGTTACGCGCGCGAATACGTCGAGATGATGTGGCTGATGCTCCAGCAGGACCGCCCCGACGACTACGTGATCGCCACCGGCGAAACCCACTCGGTGCGCGAGTTCTGCCAGGCGGCCTTCGCCGCCCTCGACCTGGACTGGGAGGAGTTCGTCGAATACGACAAACGGTACGAGCGGCCGGCGGAGGTCGAGCTGCTGATCGGTGACCCCGCCAAGGCCAAAGCCCAGCTCGGGTGGGAGCCGAAGGTGAAGTTCAAAGAGCTGGTGGAGATCATGGTCGAGGCCGACCTCAAGCTCGCCAGGCGCGAGAAGGCGATCGCCGACGCCGAGCGCGACCTCGCGTAGGGGGCCGCCGCCCCATCTCAGCTATGTCCCCCGAAGACAGAGTCTACGTCGCCGGCCACCGCGGCATGGTCGGCGCCGCCCTGCTCAGGGCGCTGCGGGCGAAGGGTTTCGAGGACCTGCCGGTGGCCACCCGCGCGGAGCTCGACCTCACGAGGCAGGCCGAAGTCGAGGCGTTCGTCGGTGACCAGAAGCCTGACCTGGTGGTGATCGCCGCCGCCAAGGTCGGCGGCATCCACGCCAACGACACCTACCCGGCCGACTTCATCTACGAGAACCTTGCGATCGCGGCGAACCTGATACACGGGGCCTTCCGCGCGGGGGTGCCGCGGGTGCTGTTTCTGGGCTCGTCTTGCATCTACCCGAAGCAGGCGCCACAGCCCATGCCCGAGGACTGCCTGCTCTCGTCCCCCCTCGAGCCGACGAACGAGGCGTACGCGATCGCGAAGATCGCCGGGCTCAAGCTCTGCCAGCACTACCGGAAGCAGTACGGGGTTCTATACCATTCGGCGATGCCCACCAACCTCTATGGCCCGGGGGACAACTACCACCCCGAGAACTCCCACGTCATACCCGCCCTCATCCGGCGCTTCCACGAGGCGAAAGAGGAGGGGGCCCCCCGGGTGGTCATCTGGGGGACCGGCAAACCGAGGCGGGAGTTCCTGCATGTCGACGACCTCGCCGCCGGCTGCCTCCACCTCCTCGCGGAGCCAGACCCGCCGGACTGGGTCAACCTCGGCGCCGGTGAGGACATCGCCATCGGCGAGCTCGCCACCATGGTCGCCGAGACCGTCGGCTACGCGGGCGAGATCGAGACCGACCCGTCGAAACCCGACGGCACCCCCCGCAAGCTGATGGACAACAGCAAGATGGCGGCGCTCGGCTGGGCCCCGGAGATCTCGCTCAGGGCTGGCCTGAAGGACGCCTACGCCGCCTTCCTGTCCGAACTTGCCTCCGACCGGGTCCGCTCGGCCTGAACCGATGGCCGAGGACCTCGTCATCCCCGGGCGCTACAACGTCACCGGCGTCGGCGTCAGCCGGGTGAACCTCGAGATCGCCGCGGAGGCGGTCTTCGGCGCCGTGTCCGCGGGCCACAAGGGGTACGTCTGCGCCTCGGACGCCCACGTCGTCTGGCACGCCCACCGCGACCCCGAGTTCCGCCGGCTGCTGAACAACTCGTTCCTCACCACCCCGGACGGCATGCCGCTGGTCTGGATGGGGAAGGCCCAGGGGTGCAAGGAGGACGACCGCACATACGGCCCCGACCTGATGTTCAAGGTCATGGACGAGGGGCGTGAGCGCGGCGTCACCCACTATCTCTACGGGGGCAAAGAGGGGGTGGTCGAGACCTTGAAGGGGAAGCTGGAGGAACGCCTCCCCGGCCTGCGCATCGTCGGCCACTACACGCCGCCCTTCCGACCCCTGAACGACGACGAGTTCGGCGAGCTGAGCGCGGAGCTGGCCGAGAAGAAACCCGACCTGATGTGGGTCGGGATCGGCTGCCCGAAGCAGGAGCGGTTCTGCGCGCAGAACATCGACAAGCTCGACACCACCCTGATGTTCGCGGTTGGCGCCGCCTTCGATTTCCACTCCGGTACCGTCAGCCAGGCGCCGCGCTGGGTGCAGCGCTCCGGCTTCGAATGGCTATACCGCCTCTGCAAGGAGCCGCGGCGCCTCTGGAGACGCTACCTGCGGAGCAACCCCCTCTTCGTCATCCGCGCCATGCTGCAGCTGACGCGCATCAAGAAATACCCCATCTCACCATGACCTCAGAACTCACATCGAAGATCAACAACAAGGAGGCGACGGTCGGCATCGTCGGCCTCGGATACGTCGGCCTGCCCCTCGGCCTCGGCTTCGTCGCCAAGGGGCACCGCGTGCTCGGGCTGGACATCGACTCGGCCAAGGTCGAGGCGATCAACGGCGGTCGCTCCTATATAGAACACATCGACGCCGGGCCGATCGGGGCCGGCGTCGACGCCGGCCTGCTCTCGGCCACGGCCGACTTCGCGCGCGCCGGCGACTGCGACGCGCTGGTCCTCTGCGTCCCGACGCCCCTCAGCGACCACCACGAGCCCGACCTCAGCTACGTGCTCGACACCCTGGACGCATTGCTGCCGCACCTCCGCAAGGGGCAGGTGCTCAGCCTGGAGTCCACCACCTACCCCGGCACCACGGAGGAGGAGCTGCGCCCGAAGATCGAGTCGCGCGGCCTGGTGGTCGGCGAGGACTTCTTCCTGGTCTACTCCCCGGAGCGGGAGGACCCGGGCAACGCGCAGTTCTCGTCGGTCAACATCCC
The DNA here is from genome assembly GCA_028280355.1 of Verrucomicrobiales bacterium. Taxonomy (GTDB): domain Bacteria; phylum Verrucomicrobiota; class Verrucomicrobiia; order Verrucomicrobiales; family DEV007; genus JANQMB01. The sequence goes on along the minus strand of JANQMB010000165.1, from coordinate 16,885 downwards.
CAAGGTCATGGGCGGCTCGACGCCCGCCTGCACCGAGGTCGGCCGGGCGCTCTACGAGGCGGTGGTCGAGGAGGTCGTGCCGGTCTCCTCGACGCAGGTCGCCGAGTTCGCCAAGCTGCTGGAGAACATCTACCGCTCGGTCAACATCGGCCTGGTCAACGAGCTCAAGGTCGCCGCCGACCGGATGGGCATCGACATCTGGGAGGTCATCGAGGCGGCGAAGACCAAACCCTTCGGCTTCAACGCGTTCTACCCCGGCCCGGGGTTGGGCGGCCACTGTATCCCGATCGACCCGTTCTACCTGACCTGGAAGGCGAGGGAGTACGGTGTGCACACCCGTTTCATCGAGCTGGCCGGCGAGGTGAACGAGTCGATGCCGGCATACGTGGTCCGGCAGGTCGGCGCCGCGTTGAACACCCGCAAGAAGCCGGTCAACGGCAGCCGCGTGCTGCTGATGGGGCTCGCCTACAAGGAGAACGTCGACGACATGCGCGAGTCGCCCACCTTCCACCTGATGGACGGGCTGGCGACGTCCGGCGCGGAGGTCGACTACTACGACCCCCATATCCCGGAGATCACCCCGACGCGGGAACACGCGGAGTGGACGGGGCGCAGGTCGGTCGAGTGGTCTCCCGAGGTGGTGGCCTCCTACGACTGCGTGGTGATCGCCACCCACCACAGGGCGTTCGACCTCGCCTCCCTGGTCGAGCACGCCGACCTGATCGTCGACACCCGCAACGCCCTCGCCAAGGACGGCGTCGCAGCCAGGGAGGGGCAACTGTACAAGGCATGAAGATCGCCGTCATCGGAGCTGGAAACTGGGGCATCAACCTGGTCCGCAACCTGCGCGACCTCGGCGCCCTCTCGCACGTGGCCGAGGCCGTGCCCGCCCTGCGCGAGCGCGCCGCCGCCGAGGCACCCGACGCCGAGATCCACGAGGGCTACGAGCCGCTGCTCGAGGCCGGCGTCGACGCCGTCGCGATCGCCACCCCCGTCCCCACCCACCACGGGGTCGCCAAGGCCTTCCTGGAGGCGGGTATCGACGTCTTCGTCGAGAAGCCGATGACCTTCAGCACCGCCGAGGCCGAGGACCTCGTCGCGGCCGCGGACCGCGGGGGGCGGGTGCTGATGGTCGGGCACCTGCTGCTCTACCAGCCCGCAGTCCATTGGCTCAAGGAGTACCTCGACGCCGGGGAGCTGGGCAGGGTCTATTCGATGCACCAAGAGCGTTCGAAGCTCGGCCGCGCCCGCGCCGCCGAGAACGTCCTCTGGAGCCTCGGCGTGCACGATGTCGCCGTCCTGCTCCACCTGGCCGGCGCGGCGCCGACCTCGAGCGTGTTCTCCGGCCACTGTGGCCTGCAGCCGGGGATCGAGGACGACACCTATCTGCACATGGACTTCCCAGGCGGGACGAAGGCCCACCTGCACAACTCCTGGCTGTGGCCGGAGAACCGCCGCCGCCTGACCGTGGTCGGCGAGAAGGGCATGCTGGTCTACGACGAGGTCGCCCAGAACGTGACCCTGCACCACAAGACCATCGACGCCGAACTGCAGAACTGCGACGGGGGGGAGGAGGTCGTCTTCGAGGGCAGCGGCCAGCCGCTCCGGCTCGAGATGGAGCATTTCATCGACTGCCTCGAGACGCGCGCCACGCCGCGCTCCGACGGCCAGAACGGCGCCGACGTCGTCCGCGTGCTCGAGGGGGCGAGCCCGCCCGCCGGCGCCGCTAGTTAGACCGGGGACATACCGCGATGAGCTACTTCGCCCACCAGACGGCCGTCGTCGACGACGGCGCGCAGATCGGCCCCGGCAGCAAGATCTGGCACTTCGCGCACATCTGCGCGGGGGCCGAGATCGGCGAGGGGTGTGTCTTCGGCCAGAACACGATGGTGGCCGGCGGCGTGCGGGTCGGCTCGAACGTCAAGGTCCAGAACAACGTCGCCATCTACACGGGGACCGAGATCGAGGACGACGTGTTCCTCGGCCCCTCCTGCGTCCTGACCAACGTCACCAACCCGCGCTCCCAGGTGGTGCGCCAGTCCCTCTACGAGCGGACCCTCATCCGCCGCGGCGCGACGGTCGGCGCCAACGCCACCATCGTCTGTGGCATCACCCTGGGCCGATACGCCTTCATCGCCGCCGGCGCCGTGGTCGCCAGGGACGTGCCCGACTACGGGTTCGTGGTCGGCGTCCCCGGTCGCGTCAGGGGTTGGATGAGCCGCCACGGCCACCTCCTGAAGGACCCCGACGGGGACGGTGTGATGGTCTGCCCGGAGAGCGGTTTCCGCTACCGCGAGGAGGCCGACGGCGCCCTGCGCTGCCTCGACCTCGACGAGGACGAGCCGCTGCCTGAGGGGCTGAGGAAGGGCAGCAGGACCTACGACGAATTCAAGTGAGCGATCTCGATCATGGCGCGGCCTCCACCGAGACGGGGGCTCAGGGCGGCAGCGACGTTGACGTCATGCCTGGTGCTGAACCCGCGATGCCAAACAACAAGCGTTTCGATTCACTAGATCAGTGGCGCGGTTGGGCTATGATCCTAGTGCTCATCAACCATGGGTTTAAGCACACCGGGTTCGTCGAGGGGGTTGGCCGTACGGGCGTCAATCTCTTCTTTGTCATCTCTGGTCTCCTTACCGCACTAAGCCTCCTGTCGATCGAGCGACGTGGGGGGAACATCTGGCTCGAGCTGCCGAGGAAGAGGCTCTGGCGCCTTGTCCCCACGGCGTGGGTGTTTATTGCGCTATGTGTGGTCATCTCACCCTTCGTCTGGGGGGACGCTTTCAATTTCAACCTCTCAGTTATCTTCTTCTATGCCAACTATACGCGCGAGATATTTCCCCTAGGCCATCTTTGGAGCATCTCATGCGAGATGCATTTCTATCTCGCGAGCCCTCTCTTGTTCTGGCTGGCGCTCCGGTCGGGTCCGGTCGGCAAGATCGGCCTGTTCGCCGTTTCGGGGATGCTTTTAGCAACGGGTGCCTGGTACGCGATGGTCAGTGCTAAGGTCGCCGATCCTATCATGTTCGGAAGTGCCTTCTTCTATAAATATGCGACGCAGGTGGCTGTTTGGCCGATGGTGTTCGGATTTATCTGGGGCTTGTATCGACCATTTCGAAATTTTGGCTGGAAGAGGTTTCGGAAGGCGCTCCCTCTGATCGTGTTCGCCGGCCATGTGGCATTGGCTGTCGCCTTGCTCTGGAGGAGTTCGATGCTCACAGTCCTCATGGGGGTGGCGTTGATGCCCCTGGTTATTCTTTCGTATGAGGCGTCGTGGTCGCTTCCGGGAGCCTTTGGTCGGATGCTTGTGTGGGTTGGGAAGAGGACGTATTCGATCTACCTCGTCCAGCAGATGTTCACGCTCGCGGCGCCGTTCCCTCAGCAGTATTATCCGTTGGGGGCATTGGTTGCTATTCCAGTAGGGGCGGTTTTCTATGCGCTGGTGGAATCCCGCTTCGTCAAGAAATGATGGGTCGCCGGATCTGGTTGCTGCTGGTTGTTGCTGCAATCGTGTCGCTTGTCGCTGTGATGGTGGCATATAGGGGCATCAGGTGGATGCTATGGCGGGAGAGTTCGCTCCGGCTAGCGCCACCCGCCCGCGTAATTGCTGATAAACTCGTCCGCCAGCGGCCAGAGGAGTTAGAAAGGGGCGGGATCGTTTTCTTCGGTGACTCGCGTGCAGATCAGTGGTCGCCTCCACCTATCGTTCCGGTGCTCAATTTGGGTGTTCCAGGGGCGACGACAGAACAGCTACGCTGGGCTCTTGAGGCTCACCGGGAACTCGACCTCAGCGGCCAGGTGGTGGTTATCCAGGCTGGCATCAATGACCTCAAGTCTATTGCCTATAGCAGTTTTCCGGAAGACGAGCTTGTGCTTCGTGTCGTCGAGAACCTCCTCAGTCTCAAGGATGCTTTCGAAGAGAGGGGCGCAGATCGCGTAGTTGTCTTGGGAGTCTTGCCGGTCGGGGAGATCCCCTATTGGAGGTTGCCGTTTTGGTCAGCTGGCATAGAAACAGCCCGCGTTGAGGTAAACCAGATCCTGTCCAGGAGACTACCGCAGGCCAGCTACGCTCCTCCACCGCCAGATTTGGCGGGGCGGGACTTTGGGGACGCATTGCATTTCACCGATCAGGGGTACGAGAAAATAAACCAGATGCTCATAGAGCGAGGAATGATTACCCGGTAACCGATCCGAAACGATAGACCTATCGCTACTATGGACTTCATCGATCTGAAATCTCAGCAGGCGCTTATCCGCGAACAGCTCGACAGGCGCATCGCGGCGGTGCTCGACCACGGCCGCTACATCATGGGGCCGGAGGTGGCCGAGCTCGAGGAGCGCCTGGCCGACTACGTCGGGGCCAAACACTGCATCGGCGCCTCGAGCGGCACCGACACCCTGCTCATCGCGATGATGGCGCTCGGTGTCGGCCCGGGGGACGAGGTGATCACCGTCCCCTACACCTGGATCTCGACCGCCGAGATGATCGCGCTGCTCGGCGCGAAACCGGTGTTCGTCGATATCGACCCGGAGACCTGGAACATGGACCCCGGGCTGCTCGAGGCGGCGATCACCGACAAGACCAAGGCCATCATGCCGGTCGGCATCTACGGCCAGACCGCCGACATGACGGCGATCAACGAGATCGCCGCCCGCAACGGCGGCCTCCCGGTGATCGAGGACGCGGCCCAGTCCTTCGGCGCGACCCACCACGGCGAGAAGTCCTGCTCGCTCTCGCTGGTCGGCAGCACCTCGTTCTTCCCGTCCAAGCCCCTCGGCGGGTACGGGGACGGGGGGGCGCTGTTCACCGACGACGACGAGCTCGCTGGCGCGATGCGCCAGAACCGGGTGCACGGGCAGGCGAAGAAACACCACCACCCGATCCTCGGGATCAACGGGCGCCTCGACACGCTGCAGGCGGCGGTCGTGCTCGCCAAGCTCGACCTCTTCGACGGGGAGGTCGTCAAACGGCAGGAGGTGGCCGCGGTGTACGATTCGAAGCTCGGGGGTTCGGGCGTGGCGCTGCCGCGTGTCGCGGTGGGTAACACCTCGGTGTATGCCCAGTACACCGTTCTCTCCGACGACCGCGACGCGCTCTCCGCCTCCCTCAAAGAGGCCGGTGTCCCGTCGGTGAGCTACTACGCCGTCCCCCTGCACCTGCAGCCGGTTTTCGGGTATCTGGGACACTCGGCCGGCGACTTCCCCGTGACGGAGAAGATCGCCTCGCAGGGCCTGAGCCTGCCGATGAACCCCTACCTGAGCGAGGCGGAGGTCTCGCAGGTGTGTGCGGCCTTCGCGTAGGTCACCGGGCCAGGGCCGCATGTCCCCGTGGGCGTTCGCGGCGGGGCGGCCCCCTGTGTCTGGAGAACTGGCTTGAGGTCGATGTCCCGATCCCGCTACGCTCCGGAGATGCCTGTCCCGATACAACGGTGGGCAAGCGCGGCCGCCATCCTGGTCGCACTCCCGCTTTCCTGGTCGGGCGCCGTGGCCGAGCCCGGCCCGGAGCTGGCGAGCCTCACCCAGTCATACGAGCGCAAGGTGAAGGAGATCCTGGCGCCCTTGAGGGAGTCGTTCCTCGGCCAGCTCGACAGCTTGGAGAAGCGGCTCGCGGACGGCAGGGACATCGAGGGGGCGCTCAAGGTGCGCGAGATCCGCGTCGGTCTGGCGCTGGAGAACCCGATCGCGCTGCCCCTGGAACTCCCCGAGGATCCGCGGGAGCTGCGCCGCCTGGGCACCATCTATTCCCGCACCGCGGAGTCGCGCGCGAGGCCCTGGCGGGCGAAGTACATCGATGCGCTGCGCGCGCTGGAGGCCCGCCTCGTCCGCAACCGGGAGCTCGAGGCCGCCGCCGAGGTGCAGCGTACCCTCGCCGAGCTGGAGGGGGTGGGCGAGCCCGAACCCGAACCGGGGCCCGAGGGGCCGCCCAAGGATCTCGCGCTCGCCTCCCGCGGCGCCGAGGCCCGGGCGCCGGTCGGTGCGGAGTTCCTCATCGACGGCGAGACCGCCATCGTCCTGAATGACGGGGTCGCCTACGGCCGCTGCCCGACCAGCTTCGAGGTCGAGCTGGCCAGGCGCTACAAGCTGAACGAGATCCGCTTCTTGCTATGGAGCGGGGACGCGCGGGAGTATCGGTACAAGTTGGACATCTCGGCCGACGGAAAGAGCTGGGAGACGGTCGCCGACCGGTCGAGGAAACCGTCGAAGGACTGGCAGGTCCACGAGTTCAAGGAACCGACCCCCGTCAGGGTGATCCGCATCCAGGGGTTGGAGAACACCGCCAACGACTATTTCCACATCGTCGAGGTCGAGGCGAGGTAGGCCGGGGCGCCGGCGGGGTCACCTGCCACGTGGGGCCGGGTGGATGGAGCGACACGCCAGGCGGCGGGTGAAGTCAGATGGGCAAGCTAGCCAGGAACGCCGCGATCTATGGTCTCGGCGGGGCGATCAACAAACTGATCGGGTTCCTGTTGCTGCCGCTCTTCACCCACCTGATCACGCCGAGGGAATACGGCATCGCCGCGCTTCTGCAGATGATCTCGTTCGTCGTCGTCCCGGTGTTCTCCTTCGGGTTCTCCGCGTCGCTCGCGCCGGTGTACTACCGGGAGGCGGGGCTCGCGGGCAGGCGGCGGGTGGTGATGTCCGCGGTCACTTTCCTACTGGCCAGCACGGTCGCCCTGCTGCTGCTATCGGTCCTGCTCGCAGACACGATCGCCGCCGCCTGGCTCGGCGGGGCGGGGTCGCGGACATACTTCCTGATATCCATGTCCACCGCCGCGGCGATGGTCGTGGCGAGCCCCTTGTCCCTCTATCTCCAATTCGAGAACAGGGCGAGGGCGTTCGTGATCATCTCGATGGGCTCGACGCTCCTCACCGCCCTGCTCAGCATCGCCGCGGTGGCCTGGTGGAAGCTCGGTCTGGAGGGCTGGCTCGGTGCGATCCTCGTCGGCCAACTGGTCAACCTGGCCGGGCTGGTGGTGGTCTTCGTTGGGGGCGGGGTCCCCAGGCCGGGGCCATCCTACATGAGGCAGCTCGTCCTCATGGGCCTGCCGTTCGTCCCCTCTTTCGCGATGCTCTGGGTCATCCAGCAGGGGAACCGCATCGCGCTGGAGAACACGCACGGGCTCGGGCAGCTGGGTATCTACTCCGTCGGCTCCAGTTTCGGCATGGCGATCGGCATCATCCTGGTCGCCTTCCAGAGGGCGTGGTTGCCGTTCTTCATGGAGCACCGCGACGACCCGGGGGCGGCGGGGCTGTTCTCCAAGGTGACCAACCGGTACTGCATCGGCTTCGGCCTGCTCGTCGTCGCCGCCTTCGCGTTCGCGGCGCCGGTCGTGCAGACGATCGTCGCCGCGGAGTTCCGCGACGCCTACCTGGTCGTCGGCACGGTGGCCCTGTCCCAGCTGCTGATGATCGCCAGCTCGCTCCTGACGCCGCCGCAGTATTTCTCCGAGAAGCTCTACCACATCACCATCATCCAGGTGATCGGAGCCTGTGTCTCCGTGCCGGTGAACTACTACCTGATCCGCGCCCTGGGGCTGCCGGGGGCGGGGCTTGCGCTGGCGACATGTTACGGCCTGCTGGGCCTCATCCACCTGCTGTGGAACCGCATCCACACCTCCTATCCGATCCGCCTCGCCTTCGACCGGCCGAGGCTGTTGCTCGTCGGTGCCGCCTACACCGCCCTGTCGGCGGTCGCGTTCTTCCACCGCCCCGAGGGGTTGGCTTGGCAGCTGCTCTCGGCCGTCTCGATATCGGCCGCCGCTGCCATGTGCGCGTTCGTCGCCCTGGGGCGCGAGGAGAGGGGGAGGTTCGTCTCGGTCATGAACCGGATGTGCCGGCCGGGGGTCTCCCGCCCCAGGCCCTCGTAGCGACGGCGGCCGGCCGCAGAGTTTTCCGCCCCCGTCTGGGGCGCGCCACTTCGAGAAGCGATGTTTAGCAAAGATCTGTACAAGGAATCTCCCCTGTCTTTCTGCGACGGGATCCCGACGTTTTGCGAGGATGACCCGTACACCGACAACTACGAACGGATCGCCGCCGACCACCTCACCTCCGTCAGGGAGGTCGGCGAGAACCCGTTCATGAGGGAGGAGCTCTGGCTGGAGATCGAGGGTTCCACCGCGGCCCTCATCGGGGAGATCTCCTCGGAGGGGCAGCGGGTCCTCGACGTCGGCGTCGGCCTCGGGAGGCTGTTGGCCCGCTTCGGGTCGCTCGACCGTTTCGGGGTGGACATCAGCATGGAGTACCTCCGCGAGTCCCAGGAGAGCGGGATCGAAGTCTGCAGGGCGTTCGTCGAGAATCTGCCATATCGGGACGAGCTGTTCGACCTCGTCGTCTCGACCGACGTCCTAGAGCATGTCCTCGACCTGAACGCCGCCTGCCAGCAGATGGTCCGGTGCCTGAAACCGGGTGGGTATCTCCTGGTGAGGGTGCCTTACAGGGAAGATCTCTCCGGGTATGCCGACAAGAGCTGCAAGTATGATTTCGTGCACCTCAGGAACTTCGACGAGCACTCCCTCTACCTGAATTTCGTCAAGATCCACGGGCTCGAGGCCATCCGGTTCGAGACCGCCGGGACGGCGCCGGCGAAGGAGAGGCTACGTTGGCCGACCCCCTTCCGCATCGTCAACGGTGCGTTCTGCAAGCTGAGCCGCGCGACCCGCTTCGGGCGCCGCATCGCGAAGGGCGCGTTCTTCGACACGGAGATCAACTATCTCTTCAAGAAGCCCGAGGGGGTCTAGCGGCGACATCCCAAGGTCCCGAAGCACGTGAATATCCTGGTAGTACACTATCAACGCTCCGCGGTACAGCGGGCGTCTGTGGTCGATCACCTGCACTGTTTCGAACGCTATTCCGGCTGTCGGGTGTTCTATCTCAACGTCGGGCGGCGCGGCCTCCCGACCTTCCCCCCCGAGCTGCGGTTCTCCCTGGTCGTCTTCCACAACACCTTCTTCTCGCTGCGGTGGACGGACATGGACTACTTCCAGAAGTACTGGGACCTGGTCAGGCCGTTGGCGAAGCTCGGGTGTCCGAAGCTGATGATGCCGCAGGACGAGTTCCTGCGGGCGGACGTGCTCTCCGACTTCGCGGTCGACATGGGCGTCGAGACGATCCTCACCGTCGTCCCGGAATCGGAGCGGGTGTACAAGAAGGCGATCGCGGCGGGCATCGCGGTGGAGCCAGCGCTCACCGGATACCTCGACGCCGGGACTTTGGAGAGGATCGAGAGGTTGGGGGGCGGGGAGCGGGACGTCGATGTTTTCTACCGGGCCTACAAGGCCAAGGCCTGGCTCGGGAGCTTCGGGGCGCTGAAGCCAAAGATCGCGGAGGTCGCCGTCCGGGCTTGTGAGCGCTTGGGCCTGCGGCCCGATATCTCGACCCGGCCCGAGGACACCCTCCTTGGCGACCGCTGGTACGAGGTGCTGCTGCGGTCGAAGGCCACCATCGGCGTCGAGGGGGGATCTTCGATCCACGACCACGACGGCAGCGTCAAGGCGGCGACGGAACGCTACGTCGCCGGCAACCCGGAGGCCGGCTTCGAGGAGATCGAGAAGGCATGTTTCCCCGGCCGCGACGGCGAAGCCGAGCTCGTCGCGCTCTCCCCGAGACACCTCGAGGCCTGCGCGACCAGGACCTGCCAGGTGCTGGTGGAGGGCCACTACAACGGGATCCTGAGGAGCGGTGTGGACTTCATCCCGGTAAAGCGGGACCTGAGCGACATGGAGGACGCGCTGAAGCTCGCCATGGACGACGAGGTGAGGGCCAGGATCGTGGAGTCGGCGTACGGGCGCGCGGTCGCCTCCGGCGAGTACACGTACGAGAAGTTCGTCGAGGTGGTGCTCGGATATGCCGATCCGGGGTCGGGCGGACCCGATGGCCTGGCCGCGAAGTGGCACCGCTGGAACCGGCGCCAGGAAGAGCGCAGCGCCCGCAAGAACCGCCTGTACGCGAAACTCAGGAAGCTGGGTAGCCTCCTCCTCCCGAAGGGGCTGTACCACCGCGCGCTGGCTCTCGTGCGCAAGTAGCGACGGGCTCCCGCGCCATCGCCAGGTTCATCTATCACTAGATATTTTTTCGACTCGTTATGTGTGGAATCGCCGGGGTATTCAATTCGCCGCACGCGGAGCGCTACTCCAGCGTCATGAGCAAGCTGATCCGCCACCGGGGGCCCGACGACTCCCGGTCGTGGTCGACCAGGGGCGGCTCGGTCGCCCTGGCCCACCGGAGGCTGAGCATCATCGACGTCGAGTCGGGCCACCAGCCGATGTCCAGCGAGTCGGGGAACTGCATCGCCTTCAACGGCGAGATCTACAACTACCGGGAGCTGGCCGGCGAGCTGGGCGAGGGCTCCCTCTCGACCAGGTCGGACACGGAGGTGCTGCTCAAGGCGTACGAAAAATGGGGGGAGGGCTGCCTCGACAAGCTCAGGGGGATGTTCGCGTTCGCGATCTGGGACGAGGCGGAGGGGCGGATGTTCTGCGCCCGTGACCGCTTCGGCATCAAGCCTTTCTACTATTGCACGGCAGGGGATACGGTCTTCTTCGCGTCCGAGGTCAAGGCGCTCCTCCCGTTCCTGCGCGAGATATCCACCGACGAGGACGCGCTGCTGGACTACCTCACCTTCCAGTTCTGCATGCCGGGGAAGACGCTGTTCGCCGGCGTCAGCGAGCTGCCCCCCGGGCACATGTTGACCATCGGCCCCTCGGGCGTGCGGCAGACCCGGTACTGGGACATCCACTACGAGCACGACCGCGACCACAACGGGCGTTGGTTCGAGCGGCGGCTGGACGAGCTGGTGGCCGAGTCGGTCAGCTACCATCTCCGGAGCGACGTGCCGGTGGGGGCCTACGTGAGCGGCGGCATCGACTCCAGCCTGATGGCGACGCTCGGCGCGCGGGCCTCGGACGGGGAGTTCTGCGGGTTCAACGGCAGGTTCCCCTGGTCCTCCGACTACGACGAGAGCGCCTACGCGCAGGAGGTGTGTGACGCCGCCGGGTTCCCGCTCCATATCTGCGACATCGGGGCCGACGACTTCGCCGAGAACATCTCTAAGGTGATCTACCACCTCGACTACCCGGTGGCCGGCCCGGGTTCGTTCCCCCAATACATGGTCTCCGAGCTGGCGGCGAGGCACCGGAAGGTCGTCCTGGGCGGGCAGGGCGGGGACGAGATCTTCGGCGGCTACACCCGGTACCTGATCGCCTATTTCGAGCAGTGCATCAAAGCGGCGATCGACGGGACGAGCAACGACGGGAACTTCGTGGTGACCTACGAGTCGATCATCCCCAACCTGGCCTCGCTGCGCAACTACAAGCCGCTGATCCGGCAGTTCTGGAAGGACGGCCTGTTCGGGGCGATGGACCAGCGCTACTTCCGGCTCATCAACCGCGCGCCGCACCTCGGGCCGCTGATCAGCTGGGACTCGCTACCGGAGGGGGGGGCCTTCGAACGCTTCCAGGCCATCTTCAACGCGGACAACGTCGGCAAGCAGTCGTATTTCGACCTGATGACCCACTTCGACTTCAAGACCCTCCTCCCGGCCCTCCTCCAGGTCGAGGACAGGATGAGCATGGCCCACGGCCTCGAGTCGAGGGTCCCGCTCCTCGACCACCCGCTGGTCGAGTTCGCCGCGACGGCGCCGGCGGACATCAAGTTCCCCAACGGCGACCTCAAACACCTGCTGAAGAGGAACTCCGCCAAGGCGCTCCCAGAGAACGTCGTCAACCGCACCGACAAGATGGGTTTCCCGACGCCCCTGAACGAGTGGCTCGCCGGTCCGCTGAGGGACTTCGCCTGCGACATCTTCTCGTCGGAGGCGGCGCGCGGCCGCGGGTTCGTCGACAACGGCGCCGCCCTCAAGTGCCTCGAGGGGGAGACGAAGTACGGCCGGAACCTCTGGGGCCTGATGTGCCTGGAGCTCTGGCAGAGGGAGTTCCACGACCAGGCCCAGAAGTATCGAGATTACCTTTCCACAGAGTAACCACCAACAAAACACAGAATGAAAACACTGATAACAGGCGGGGCCGGCTTCATCGGCTCCCATATTGCAGACAGGTTGATCGCCCGCGGCGACGAGGTCCTCGTGATCGACAACTTCGCCACCGGGCGCCGCGACAACCTCGATCCCGAGACCCCCGGACTGGAGGTCGTCGAGGGGTCGATCGCCGACAAGGGGCTGGTGGAGGACCTCTTCGGGCGCTTCGACCCGGAGGTCGTCGTGCACGCCGCCGCCTCCTACAAGGACCCGTCCGACTGGAACGAGGACGCGCTGACCAACGTGGTCGGGACCGCCAACATCGTCCAGGCCGCCGAAGCGGGCTCGGTGAAGCGGCTCATCTATTTCCAGACCGCGCTCTGTTACGGGCTCAAGCCCCTGGAGCAGCCGATCACCCTGGACCACCCGATCCTGCCGCTGGGGAGCAGCTACGCGATCAGCAAGACGGCGGGCGAGAACTACGTCAGGCAGGGGGAGGTCGACTACCTGTCCTTCCGGCTCGCCAACGCCTACGGCCCCAGGAACATCAGCGGCCCGCTGCCCACGTTCTTCCAGCGCCTCAGCGAGGGCAAGGAGTGCTTCTGCATGGACACGCGCAGGGACTTCATCTTCGTCGACGACCTGGTGGACGTGGTGATGAAGGGCATCGACGGCGCCGGCACCTGCGGCTGCTACCACATCTCCACCGGGGGTGACTATTCGATCAAGGAGCTCTTCGACTGCACCATCGAAGCGCTGGGCATCGAGCTCGAGAAGCCCGTCGAGGTCCGCGAGCGCAACCCGGACGACGTGTTCTCGATCCTGCTCGACCCGAGCAAGACGAAGGCCGACTTCTCCTGGGAGCCGGGCGTGCCCCTCGGGGTCGGGGTCGACAAGGCGATCGGGTACTACAAGGAGTTCGGTATCAACGAGACCTTCACCCACCTCAAGCACCTCGACGACTAGGGCCGATGGCGGACATCGAATCCTCAAACATACTGGTCGTCGGCGGCGCCGGGTTCGTCGGCAGCAACCTGGTCAGGCGGCTGCTGGCGTCCGGGGCGGCCGGCGTGACGGTGGTCGACAACCTGCTGTCTTCGGAGCGCGAGAACCTGCCGGAGGACCCGCGGGTCGACCTCATCGTGGGGTCGATCGCGGACCCGGCGGTGCTGGGGTCGCTGCCCGAGGACGGGTTCGACTTCATCTTCCACCTCGCCACGTTCCACGGCAACCAGAGCTCGATCGCGCGCCCGCTGGAGGACCACGACAACAACCTCGTCACGACGCTCCGCCTGCTCGAGCACGTCAAGGGTTGGGGGCGGCTCCAGAAGCTCGTCTACGCGGGCGCGGGCTGCGCCGTCGCCGAGAAGACCTACGACGACGCGCAGGCGACCAAGGAGGACGCCCCGATCTCGCTCAGCATGGACAGCCCCTACTCGATCTCGAAGATCGTCGGGGAGTTCTACTGCGAGTACTATCGCGAGAGGCACTCGGTGCCCGCGGTGAGGGCGCGGTTCCAGAACGTGTACGGACCCGGCGAGGTGCTGGGCGCCGGGAGGTGGCGCGGGACCCCGAACACGGTCTGGCGCAACGTGACGCCGACCTTCATCTGGAAGGCGCTGCACGGGGAGAAGCTCCCGCTGGAGGGCGGCGGGGAGACCTCGCGGGACTTCATCTTCGTCGAGGACCTCGTCCGGGGTCTGTGCCTGTGCGCGACGGAGGGGACGCCCGGGGAGGCGTACAACCTGGCCAGCGGCGGCGACGTGACGATCGGCAGGCTCGCCGAGCTGATCAACAGCTACGCGGGCAACGAGGGCAACATCGAGAGCCTCCCGCGGCGCACCTGGGACCACTCCGGGCGGCGCTTCGGCTGTCCGGAGAAGTCGAAGAGGGAGCTGGGTTTCGAGGCGGAGGTGCAGGTGGAGGAGGGGCTGCGCCGGACGGTGGAGTGGACGCGGGAGAACGAGGGGTTCATCGGGCGCTGCATCCAGAAGCACGCCCATCGCCTCGCATGATGGCGGCGGCACCGGCACGCGCGACAGGTTCGCACAGCAGTTGATCTCCACCCATGTGCGGCATCCTAGGGCAGTGGAACAGGGACGGGAGACCGGTCGACATCGAGCGGTTCGTCCGCGCCAACTCCCTGCAGAGGCACCGCGGTCCGGACGATGAGGGGTACCTGCTCGCGGACTCGCGGACGGGGTCGGCGTTGATCTGCAAGGGCGACGACTCGCCGGGCGGCCTGGACCTCCCCCACGTGAGCGAGCATTTCGGGGGGGCGTTCGACATCGTCCTCGGGCACCGGCGCCTCTCGATCCTCGACCTCTCGCCCGCGGGCCACCAGCCGATGGGCGGGGGGGGCGACGGGGTCGCCATCACGTACAACGGGGAGGTCTACAACTACAGGGCGATCAGGGAGGAGCTGGAGGGTGCCGGATACCGGTTCGAGAGCGGGACGGACACCGAGGTGATCCTGAGGGCCTACCAGGAGTGGGGCGCCGATTGCGTGTCCCGCTTCAACGGGATGTGGGCCCTCGCGATCGTCGATTTCCGCGGCGGGGAGCCGGGGCTGTTCTTTTCGAGAGACCGGTTCGGTATCAAGCCCTTGAACTACAGCGAGGCCGGGGGCCGGCTGGTCTTCGGGTCGGAGTTCAAGTCGGTCTTCCCCCTGCTGGACCGGCGGCCCGAGATCGACCCCGGTTACGTGGCGCTGTTCATGGCGAACGGCCACTACCCGGCGGACAGCGGGGGCGAGACTTTCTACCGGGGGGTCGGGGCGCTGCCCCCGGGCTGTTCGCTCACCGCGGGCCGGGACGACCTGTCGGTGCGGCGGTACTGGGACCTGGGTCAGGTCGGGCCGGACGGTGGCGGCGCGACCGGGGAGGAGGTGGCGGAGGAGCTGCACGAGCTCCTGTCCGACGCGGTCCGCCTCCGCCTGCGGGCCGACGTCCGGGTCGGGAGCTGCCTCAGCGGCGGCGTCGACTCGTCGGGGATCGTCGCCCTGGCCAACCGGCATCTGGGTGGCGGCGACCGGGCGGGCGAGTTCGATACGTTCAGCGCCGTATACGAGTCGGAGGGGGCGTACAACGAGAGGTCGTTCATCGATATCTTCCGTTCGCGGTACAGGACCCGCGGGCACTTCGTCGTCCCCACCTCGGACAGGCTGAACGAGGAGCTCGACCGGATCGTCTACCACCAGGAGCTCCCTTTCCCCACCACGAGCATCTTCGCCCAATGGTGTGTGATGGAGGAGGCCAAGCGCCGGGACACCCCCGTCCTGCTGGACGGGCAGGCGGCCGACGAACTCTTCGGTGGTTACCGGCCATACCCGATCCTGCTGCGGGAGCGCGTCGCGTCGGAGGGTTTCGCCGCCGCCCTGCGCACGTTGCGCGAGATCAAGTCGGTCACCGGTATGGGCATGCGGAGCTTCGCGGTCGGGGAGTTGAAACGCAGGGTGAAACTGTCCCTCGATAGGCGGTTGGGTTTCGGGGGCAAGGCCGGGGGATACCGGCTGCTCGCGCGCGGCCTGGCGGAGTCGGTCGACCTGCAGAGGTACCGTGACGTGGTGCGCTCCCGCTACGAGAGCGGCTTTGGCAAGGGGGGGGGCTTGGAGAAGTGTCTGATGGATATGGTGACGGATTTCCATCTGGGCGTCCTGTTGCACTTCGAGGATCGGAACTCGATGGCCTTCAGCAGGGAGGCGCGGGTGCCGTTCACCGACTACCGGGTCGTGGAACACGCCTTTCGCAGGGCGCCCGGGCACAAGCTCAAGGGGGGATGGACGAAGTGGGTGCTCCGCAAGGCGCTGTCGGAGCTCCTGCCCGAGGAGATCTGCTGGCGGCGGGACAAGGTGGGTTTCGAGACCCCGGAACACGAGTTCGTCACCGCGGCCTACCGGTACAGGCGCGACCGCCTGGACGACACGGGTTCGCGCTTCGGCGATTTCTGTGACCGGGCGATGGTCCGCAAGCTGGGGGAGTCCGTCCTCCGTGGGGAGCGGGTCAAGCTGCGGCACTACCGGATGCTCTGGAAGTGCCTCTGCCTGCAGTCGTGGGTCGATGGGGACCTCTTCGGGGCCTCCCCGCT
Organism: Verrucomicrobiales bacterium; assembly: GCA_028280355.1. Lineage (GTDB taxonomy): Bacteria > Verrucomicrobiota > Verrucomicrobiia > Verrucomicrobiales > DEV007 > JANQMB01. Next base: position 828 of record JANQMB010000165.1, on the reverse strand, counting down.
CGGGGGGGCGTGACCAGCTGCGCGACGCCGGGCGAGGGGTGGCTTCTAGCCCAGACAGATGAAGATCGCCTACCTGCTGTCCTGGCCCCTGGAGACCCGCGGGAGCATCGAGCGGAAAGTCGAGATGCAGATCGGCGCCTGGCGGGAGGCGGGCCACGAGGTACAGGTCCATGTGATCTGCGGGGAGTCTGGCGTCGCCGACTACATCGACGGGGGGAGGGCCGAGCTCTATCGGAAGAGTTCGTCGGCCGGCATCTGGTCGAAGTTCCGCGCGGCCGAGCTGGCGTTCCGGCGGGCGGCCAGGGAGATCCGGAGATCCGGTGCAGAGCTCGTCTACTACCGGATGAGCTACCCTACCTCCGCGGTGAGGAAGCTCGCGGAGGCGCTGCCGCTTGTCGTCGAGATCAACAACTACACGCCTCAGGAGATCCGGCGGAACTTCGGGGGCCGCCCGATTTTCGGGCGCCTTCTGGCCGCCTATGTGAAGGTGGCCTACCCCCGGCTGTTCAGGCGCGCGGCCGGGATCGTGGGCGTCACCGGCGAACTGATCGAGGTCCCCGAGACCAGCAGCGCCGCGTGCCCGAAGATCTGTATCCCGAACGCGGTCGACCTCCGGGATATCGACACCCTGCCGCCCCGGGAGGAGACCGGGGGGAAGCCGGTGGTCGTGTTCTTGGGTGGCTCCGAACACCCGGAGGGGGTGCGGCGGATCCTCGATCTCGCGGCGGCCTCGACCGAAGACCTGGAGTTCCGCCTGATCGGCAAGAACTTCCCCGACGACGTCCCGCCGAACGTCACCACCTACGGGTTCCTGCAGCAGGACGAGTA
>JANQMB010000346.1 GCA_028280355.1 Verrucomicrobiales bacterium | reverse complement strand
GGTGGGGGTATGGTTGCCGGGATCCTATGATGAAGTTGACCGTAGGGCAACCGTTTGGCGCGGCTATTGTGCCCCCTGGTCCCCGGGCCGGCCAGATGGACCCGGTGGCCGATGGACGGCGGCTGGGCGGGGGGCGCCGGGCCGTAGACCTAGGCGGGCGGCTGCCCCCAACCGATCTCGCGATAGGGGGTCGGGATCTGGAGATCGGGGGGCGCCGGGCCATCGAGGATCTCCGCCTGGCGCGCCTCCTCGCCGGTGGTGATCCAGCGCCAGAGATAGTATTTCATCTTCGCGAAAACCCCGGGCCGCGCCGCCGCCACATCGTGTTCGCAGTGCGGGTCGGAGGGCAGGTGGTAGAGCCGGTGGATGGGGCCGCCGGCACCTGGGGTGAACACCAGTTTCCACTCGGACGTGCGCAGGCAGCGCTCCTTGGAGAGGTCGAGCGCCTCGCGGAATTCGGGGCGCAGGACGATGTGGAAATCGAAGCTGTCATCGATGAATGTTAGGGCGTCGAGCGGCGGCACCGGCAGGGTCTCCTCGCCGGGGATGCTGCGGCGCGCGAAGGGGTATCCGGTCTCGCCGTAGAAGGCGAGGTCGAGGCCGCCCACCCCCCGCAGGTAGGGGGCGAGGTCGGTGCCCTCGAAGCGCGGTTCCGGGGGCACCCCGGCGAGGCCGAGCAGGGTGGGGGCGACGTCGATGTTGCGCACGAGGTCGCCGACCTCCCGCGGCGCCCCGCCCGGGACGTAGAGGACGCAGGGGATGTGGTTGCCCTGGTCGCCACCGTTGAAGCTGATGCCGTGGGTGAGGGTGGTGTTCGGCTCGAAGAGGTCCTCGCCGTGGTCCGAGGTGACGAGGACGATCGTGTTCTCCATCAGGCCCCTCTTCTCCAGGGTCTCGACGATGCGCCCCACACAGTCGTCGAAGCGCGAGACGCAGCCGTCGTAGAGGTCGATGATGTGCTGTTTCTCGTCCGCCCCAAGCTGCCCGTACACCCTGTCCCACTGGGGGTCGGTCACGAAGGCGGCGGGGTCGAAGTGGACCTGGTACTTGTTCGGGCCGCGGTATCTGGGGTCCGCCCACTTCTGGTAGTAGGGGTAGGGGGCGTGGTAGGCGAAGTGGTTGCAGCCGGTGAAGACGGTGTAGAAGAAAGGCCGGGCGTCGTCGCCGCGCTCGCGGATCTTCTCGACCGCCCGCTCGGTGATCACCTCCGGGCGCAGGTAGTGGGCGAAGGACTGCAGCTTCGGGAACAGCCAGTAGCCGAACTCGTTGTCGAAGTACAGCGGGATGACCGGGTGGGATAGGTAGACCGCCTGGCTGAGCCAGATGCGGAAGCTGTCGAACTGCGACACCTGCACGTCCCCGAATCCCATCGGCACCTCGTTGAAGATCGCGCCGCACCAGTCCCCGATGACGGCGGTCTCGTAACCGGCGCCCGCCAGGATCTCGGGCAGCTTCGGGGCGTCGCGGTTGACCCGGTCGACGGTCCCCCGGTCGGGGAACATGTGGCGGACGCCGTGGGTGTGGGGGTACTGCGAGCTGAGCAGGCCGACCATCGACTCCAGCGTCGAGCCGATGGGCGTGAAGCAGTTCTTGAAGTTCGTCGAGCGCGCCGCGAGCGCGTCGATGTTCGGCGAGGTCAGCCGCGCGTAACCGTTGCAGGAGAGGTGGTCCGCGCGCAACGAGTCGGACGCGATAATGATAATGTTAGGCCGAGTGGGGGAGTCGTGCGCCCCGGCGCGGAGGACCTTCGGGCCGACCCAGGCCGAGGCGGCAAGCAGCGCGGCGACGCCGAGGTAGGCCGGGCGCGGGCGCGGGATGTCGCCGGAGCGGACCAGGCGCACGGTGTGGCGTATCCAGAACGCGCCGACCGCCGCCAGCAGGAGGAGCGGGACGCCGTTCAGTAGGGTCCACAGGGCGACGTCCTTGAGCACGCCGGGGGCGCCCGGGACGATCTGGAAGTGCCACTCGGGGAGCCACTGGGTGACGAAATAGGGGCGCTGTACCATGAGGCGCAAGAACAGCAGGGCCAGGCAGAGGGCGGAGAGTAGCAGGGTGCGCCAGACGACGGCGCGCCGGGTGGGGCGCCTGCGGCGCAGCCACCAGCAGACGATCGGGTAGAGGACGAGGACGTAGGCCAGGGAGATGATCGCGTAGCCGCGCAGCAGCGCCAGGCTGCTCAGCACGATGTATCCCCCGTGGTCCTTGATCGCCTGTTGGGCGAAGGTGCTGTCGACCGTCCCCGCCTGGGTGACCAGCAGGGTGCAGCTGATGAGGAACAGCAGGAGGTGGAACGCGGCGACGCTGATGGCCACCCAGCGGAACACACCGACGCCCCGGGGTACCGACGCAGCGTCGGCCGGCGGCGCCTGTCTGGGATCCCTGCGCATGGTTCCGTCGGTGGATGGTTCTGGGGGGGGCGGTGGGGACTGCCACGGCCGCTGCAACGCTTACCGGCCAGAGCCCCAGAAATCAACGAAATAGCGCGCCCGGGCGGACTCGCCGGGCTTGATTCTGACCCTTCCGGGGTGATGTTTGTAGCCCCGTGTCACGGTTTTGGCACGGGGATACCGGTGATGGACTCCGAGAGAGCGAACAGCCGTAGGCGCGCATGGCGGTCGGCCCGGGCGGCCGCATGGGTGGCGGGGGCGCTGTGCCTGAGCGTCCCCTACAACCAGTTCTTGCGGCTGGGGAACGGCAACCTCGGCCACAATCTCCTCCTCACGCTCGCCCTCGCCGCCCTGGGTATCGCGGTCCTGGTGCCGGTGACGACCTGGTTGGGGCGGCGCTGCCGGCTCTCGGACGGGCGACGTTCGGTCGCCGCCGGGCGCCTGTTGGTGGGCGGGTTCGCGATCCTCGCGTGTGTGATGTTGGCCGGGGTCTGGATCGACCTGCCGGCCTGGGTGCCGCCCGTCGGTGCCCTTCCGGCGATCGGCGCACTATGGGCGGCCTACCGGGCGGGGGCGCAGTCGCGCCAGCCGTTCTGCCGGGCCTCGTGGCGGCGCTGGATGCGCCGGCGCTGGCCTTACAACGGCGCCTTCTGGCTGGTCGTATTCTTGCTGCTGGCGGGCGGGGATCTCTTCGAGCTGTCTTCGCTCGACGGCCTCAACGTCTTCGAGTTCGGCAGCGCGGCGCTCGCCCGGCTGACGACGCAGGCGTTCCTGACCATCGGCCTGATGTTGCTCTTCCACGCCCTCCGCTGCCTGACCCCGCGCTGTTTCCGGCCGCTGCTGCTGGCGCTATTCGCGCTCCTGCCGTTCCTGATCGTCACCGATTTCCTGCTGCGGCAGTTCTGGAACCAGTCCCTGTTGGCGGTGCTCAACCTGTTCACCTCCACCGGCGAGTTCGACTTCGACAAGGAGATGGCGGCGGCCGGGCTCAACTGGAGCTTTGGCCAGGTGGTGCTTGCCGGGGTTGCGGTGTTGGCCCTCTGCTTGGCGATGTTCTGGGGGCTCGGCCGGCTCTCGACCGGCGCCGGCCTGCGCACCGCCTACCGGCGCGGCCTCGCCGCGCTGTCGGTCTGCTGGCTGGTGGCGGTGGCCGAGGGCGGGCTGAGCCATGCGACCAAGCGCACCGAGATCTGGCAGCGGCAGCACAAGGCCTTCGGGATGCACGTGGGGGTGTTCGCCCCGCCGCTCGGGTTCGAGCGGATCGCGGTCTCGTTCCGCGAGCCGGCACCGGAGCCGTCGCGCGAGGAGCTGCTGGCGGAGGTGCAGGACGCCCCCGGGCTGCGCAAGCCGGACATCTACGTGTTCATGGTGGAGAGCTGGCGCAGGGACTCGGTCCGGCCGGAGGTGGCGCCGTTCCTCTCCGAGTTCCAGGCCTCCGAGGCGCAGGACCTCGGCACGACCTTCGCCGGCTCGAACTGCACGCCGCTGTCCTGGTTCTCGTTTTTCCACAGCAGGGTGGCGATCCATTGGAGCGAGGCGCTCGAGGCGCGCTCGGGCGAACGGGGGCTCCCCGGGGCCTACCCCCTGCGGGTGTTGGACAAGCTGGGGTACGAGATCCACGTGCGTGCGGTGTGCGACCTCGGGTACAAGAACATGGGGCCGCTGAACTTCGGCGGCGACAGCTACCTGGCCTACCACCTGCGCGACGACTCGGGGCGCACCGAGCCGATGTCGATCCCGCGGCGGGAGATCGCCGCGCTGGGGGAGATGAAGCGATACCTGCACACCGGCCCGCCGCGGCCGCAGTTCCATTTCATGGCGCTCGACTCGCCGCACTACAACTACTACTGGCCGGAGGGGTTCCGGGTCCCCCACCAGGACTGCGCGAACAACATCCCCACCAACCTGCGGCCGGGCGGGGACGTGATCGAGGGGGTGGTCAGGCGCTACGAGAACTCGGTGCACTGGATCGATTACGCGATCCGGGAGTTCGTGGAGTTCCTGAAGTTCGAGGGGCGCTACGAGAACAGCGTGATCGTCATCACCGGCGACCACGGGGAGGAGTTCCAGGAGGAGGGGAGCTGGTTCCACTGCTCGTCGCTCAACCGCTATCAGACCGAGGTGCCGATCATCATCAAGTGGCCGACCTGGGCGGGGGACCTGCCGGCGCAGACCAACGTCACCCACCTCGACGTCATGCCCAGCGTGCTCGAGCTGATCGGGCTCGAGCCGAAGTTCTACAAAGGGCTCTCCGGCCAGTCGCTACTCCGCGACCACGGGGCGCCGCGCGAGGCGGTGATCTCGACCGTGCACCGCGGCGAGACCGGCATCGGGCTGTGCCTGGTGCGCGGCGACCGCAAGGTGAAGTTCGCCTTCGGCGGCCCGTGGAGCACGCGCGCGCCCGATCAGCTGCACGTCACCGCCTACACGGACCTACTCGACCAGCCGGTCGAGTTTCGCGATGAGCTGGGTATCGGGACGCACGCCGAGTATATCAAGGGGCAGTTCCCGTCGGTGACGGGGAGGTTCTTCGAGCGGTTCGAGAAGGACTAGGGGTTCCGAAGGCGGCTGGCCGGGGAGGATACAGATTCGCAGTCCGGCGATGTCGAGCTGGAGGGGTCCCCGGTCAGGGCGGTGCGGTGGTAGGCGATTCTCTAGGGATTCGGAGGAATCGGGCGGGGGGGAGGAGGGGCGGCATCTTGCCGCCCGATCGACGCGTTCCCAACAGGGCGGCAAGATGCCGCCCCTCCGGTCGCTATGGCGGTTTCAGGGCAAAGCCCAACCAGCCCCTGAATCAGGTGGGTCGTTCTCAAAGATGCCCTAATCCACGATGCCGATCTTGATCTCGTCCGAGTTGGCCTTCAGCTCCGGTGCGTACATCGCCTCCGCCCTGGTCGGCAGGGCGGAGAACTTGCCGGGGGTCTCGGCGCGCATGCGGTAGGCGAGGCTGTGCTTGCCGCGGGCGAGGGCGCGGACGAAGAAGGTCACGCGCTCGTCGCGCAGCTCCATGTAGGCGCCCATGCCGTTGTTCGAGTAGCCGCTGCGCAGGTCGACCGGCTCGAAGCCGGCGGCCTTCATGTCGTCGAACATGAGGTACTCGTAGTCGTTCTTGCTCTCGATCACCAACTCGATCTCGACCAGGTCGCCGCTCTTCAGGACGTCGCCGCTGGCGAGGGGCTCGCGGCGGTATTTCTCGACCTTCTGGTCGACCGACTGGCCGCGGTCGCCGACGTTCTTGATCGTCTTCTCCTCGGGCACCAGCTTGTAATACTGGCGCTCGACTTTCACCTCGAGGCCGGCCTCCGTGATGAAGTCCTCGAGGGTGAAGTTGGTGAGGTAGGCGTTGAAGTAGAGCGGGCCCTTCCCCCTCTTGCGGAACTCGACGGTGTGCTCGCCCGTATCGACCGCGTCCCCGACCAGCACCAGCTTGTTGTCGAAGGTGAAGAGGTTGTCTTTGTCGATCTCGACCTCCTTGACCTTCTTCCCGTCGAGCAAGATCTCGACGGTCATCTCGGGTTCGGCCTCGCCGCTGGCGCGGATGTAGTCGGCCAGGGCCTCGACGCAGATCGCGGTGTCGCGGGTGCTGTTCCAGTAGGTGGCGTGCTTGCGGTTGTTGATCAGGTATTTGGCGAGGCCGGAGGCCTGCGGGGAGTCCGGCTTGGCGGCGGCGAGCAGCTTCAGGTAGTAGGCCTGCGCCTCGTATTCGCTGCCGTACCAGTACCACCAGTAGCCGCCGTTGCCGAGCTCGAGGTAGGCGCTCTGGTTCTCGTCGTCGACCACCAGGAACTGCTCGATGTTGCGGATCAGCATGTCGCGCTGCTCGACCTTGCCGATCTTGTGCATGGCGAGGCCCAGCATGGCCTTCGAGTAGACGGCGAGGCCGTTGCGGTCGCGGTAGAGGAAGTCGCGCATGTCGGCGTCGACCTTGTCGGCGTCGCAGAGGACCATGAAGACGAAGGCGTCGAGGTTGTCGGCGCGCTGCTTGCGCGGGTTCTTCTTCGGCCAGTTCTTGATCCTGCGCACCTGTTCGGTCTGGTGGCGCTCGAGCCAGGCGACGCCTTTCTCCAAGACGCCGGGGACGATGGCGATGTCGTTCGCCTTCGCCAGTTGCAGCCCGTGGACGACCACGGCGGTGGTGTGGGGGTAGGAGTGTCCGCCGTGTCCGTAGAACCAGCCCCAGCCGCCGTCGCGGTTCTGCATGTTGGTCAGGCGCTCGACGCCCTCCTTGACCATCTTGTCGACCTCGGCGTCGTCGAACACGGGGTTGCGGTTCCATCGTTTCCACCCCTTCGCGCGCTCTTTGTCGTCGCCGATCTCCTGGGCGTTGAGGTTGCTGCGCTTCTCCTTGATCGCGCCCAGGTCGAGGCCCATGTCGATGAGGATCTTCTGGGTGATCACGGTGGGCACGAAGCGGTTGAGGGTCTGCTCGGTGCAGCCGTGGGGGTAGTCGGCCAGGTAGGGGAGGGCGTCGACCATGGCGGTGGCCAGGCTGGGCGAGTAGCGCACCTCGAGGCGGGTCTGCTCGGGGCGGCGCTCCTCCGGGACGGAGAGCTTCAGCTGGGCGGTGTCCCCGTCGGGGCGGATGGCGCCGCTGAAGGACTCGGTCTTGAGCATGCCGTGCACGAACACCGGGTAGCTCATCTGCATGGCGTCGGACTCCTCGTCGGTGATCGCCTTCATGGTGATCGTCGCCTCGCCCTCGGCGGTCGCCTTGACTCTCCAGTCGACGCGCTCCTCGCCGCCGGCGTCGATCTTCACGGTCTGGCTCAGCGCCGAGCGGTCAGCCGCCGCCAGGGTGTCGCCGCCGAGTTCGAGGACGGCGCGGACGTCCTTGGCGGTGTCGAGGTAGTTGTGGATGTTGGCGCTGAGGACGACCTCGTCTTTCTCGACGAAGAAGCGCGGCGCCTGCAGGCGGATGATGAGGTCCTTGCTGGTGATCACCTCGGCCTCGCCCTGGCCGACCTTGGTGCCGTGGCCCATGCCCCAGGTCTTGATCTTCCAGGTGGTGAGGTTCTCGGGCATGGCGAGCTCGATCTCGGCGGTGCCGTCCTCCCCGGTGTTCAAGGTGGCGGCCCAGAAGGCGAGGTCGGCGAAGTTGCTGCGGATGACCGGCTGGACTTCGGCCGTCCCGCCCGGGTCTCCCGCGCCCCCCTCGCCGGGGGCGCTGGGGGCCGGGGGCGCCGCGTCGGCCGCGAAACTGTCGACCTCCCTGGCGGCCATCGCCTTCTCCATCCGGCCATTTCTCGCTCTGGCGAGGAGGGCCGATTTGCGTCGGCCCCCGGCGGCCTGCTCCGTGCGGGCGATGCCCTCCGCCTCGTCGACGAGCGTGGCGCCGAAGGCGCCGATGTGCCCCATGCCGACCGCGCCCTTGCGCAGGATGTTGCCGAACCAGCGGTTGAGGTTGAACTCGGTGTTGCGGCTGTGGTGGCGGCGCCACTTCCAGAAGAAGTCGCGGATCTCCGGGACGTTGCTGCCGCCGGAGATGTACTCGAGCGCCTTGTCGTAGACGGTCACCACGGTGGAGCCGACGAAGGGTTCGCCGTCGAAGTCGGTGAGCTTCACCTTGACCTTGGCCGGCGCGCCCGGCTTGTAGCGTTCCTCGGAGGGCAGGACCTCGACGTTCAGGACGCGTTTCTCCGGGGGTACGACGATCTCGCGCGTCTCCTCGTAGAGCTTGCCGCCGCTGATCGTGAAGGCCTCGACGAAGAAGTTCGGCATGTCCTTCTTGGTGACCGCGACCTCGGTGACCGTGCTCTTGCCCTCCAGGCGGATGATCCTCGGCGGCAGGTAGACGCCGTTCGAGGGGCGCAGGAACAGCGCCACCGTGCCCCCCTCGCGCGCGGTGTTGACCATCAGGCGCACCTTCTCGCCCGCTGCGTACTCGCGCTTGTCGGTGATGAGCTCGATGTCGTTGAAGCGGAACTCTTTCCCATCGAAGCCCCCGCCGCGCACCACGAAGACATAGCCGCCCTCGATCCGGTGGCCGGCCTCGTCCTCGAGCTCGTATGCCAGGCGGTATTGGCCCTTCTTCGAGGCCTTGAGCTGGTGGTCGATGTAGCCCTCGGCATCCGGGTCGATGTCCCAGCTGGACACCACCTTCTCGACCGGCCCCCCGTCTTCGTCGTAGGAGATCGAATACAGCGTCAGCGTTCCCTCGCCGGCCACGGGTTTGCCGTCGGGGGTGCGGGCGCAGGCCCCGGCGCCGATGGCGTCGCCGACCCGGTAATAGCCGCGGTCGAGCCAGACGTTCACCTGGAAGGGCCTCCTGGCGACGAGGACCTCACCCTTGCCGACGATCGTGCGCCGCGAGGCGTCGCGCACCTCCGCGGTGATCGAGTAGCTGTGGTCGATGTCCCCGTGGATCGCCTTGGCGAGCGCGGTGTCGATCTCCACATCGACCGTCCCGTCCTCGCCGATCTCGACCTGGTTCTCGAGCACCACCTCCGGGGGCATGTGGCTGCGTGGCCACCACCAGCCGCGCGGGGCGCGGCAGCCCCAGCGGCCCCAGCCGGGGTACCAGTCGTAGTCGTAGCAGAACCACCAGTAGCCGGTGCCGTAGAACCAGTCCCAGGGCATCGGCGCGAACCAGCGGCTGTCGCGCTCGCTGCGCAGCACTTTGTATTTCACGGTGGCGTTCTGGACCGGGGCGCCGAACAGGTATTTCGCGGTGATCTTGGCGGTCACCTTCTCGCCGAGCATCACCGGCTCCCCGGGGGCGTCCACGGTGACCTCGAACTCCGGCTTCTTGTATTCCTCCACGCGGAAGGTGTTGCCGCCGTGCTGGCCGGTGTTCGGGATGCCGATGTTGTAGACGCCGAGCGTGGCATCTTCGGCGAGGGCGAGGGTGTCGGAGACGCCGCCGAACTCGTCGGCGACGAGCGCCTTCTCGTAGACCTTCTCGCCCTTGGGGTCGTGGATGCGGACGGTGAAGGTCTTCCCGGCGAACTGGCTGACCTCCTCCTTGTCGTACTGCGCGTGCCTTACCCAGGCCTTGAACTCGACCTCCTGGGACGGGCGGTAGACCGGGCGGTCGGTGACGAAGAGCACCTTGGTCGCCTTGTATTCCGCGTCGTGGCGCTTGTTGTACCAGACGCCGGTGAAGCCGTGGTAGGCGAAGCGGCCGTCGTCGTCCGTGGCGGTGATCAGCCACTGCATGTCGCGCGGCATGCGGTCCCCGCCGAGGAACAGCTGGCCGTCGCCGTCGCTGAACTCGGCGAACTGTTTGGTGACGATGTCGTATTGGCGCCGCGGCTGCAGGACCTTCTTCTTGTCGAGGTACCGGTAGCGGAAGCCGAAGAACTCGACGTTGGCCTTGGCGACCGGCGCGCCGCTGACGGCGTCCGCGATGAAGTAGAAGCTCCTGCCGTCGAGCGGCTTCTTGACGATGGCGGTGTCGGCGATCCAGACGACGATGTTCGAGGTGTTGCCGTCCGCCATCTTGGCGCGCAGCAGGTAGGCCCCTGCGTCCTGTAGCGGGGTGACGATGTCGATGCGCCGGTCCCAGTGGTTGGCTCGCGGTTCCAGCGGCAGCTCCCAGTCCGCGACCTTCTCGCCGACGTACTTCTTCCATTTCTCGTTGACCAGCTCCCAGCCGAGGTTGCCGAGGTTGACCCGGTGGCCATCGACCTGGACGGGGTTGGATTTGAGGTAGCCCTTGAGGTCGTCGAGCAGCGTCGGGACGTCGACCGCGAAGGCCTCGAGTTCGACCTTCTCGCCGTTGCGGAACACGAAGCCGAGCTTCGCTTTCTCGCCGGCGGCGAAGGACTGTGTCCCGTCGAAGCGGCCCCAGTTCTCCACGATCTGGTCGAGCCGCTTCACCTTCCACTTGTGGTTCCCGGGGCCGAACTTCTCGATGCTCCTCTTCCAGAACTCGGCCGCCCGCGGGTACTGGCGGCGGTTTTCGAAGATCTCGGCGAGGTTGTTGGTGGCGGCCTCGGCGTGGCCCCTGTCGTCGCCGGCGGCGATCTGTTTGAGGAGGTCGACGTGGTTGTGCCCGTCCGGCAGGGAGAGGCGTTTCACCCCGGTGGCCAGGCGGGCGATAGTCTCGCTCTCCTTCAGGGTGTGCAGCTCGTAGGTCCCGCTCTCGTCCTCCTTGGTGTCGCCTTCCTCTGGGCTGTGGCGGCCGAAGAACCCGCCGTGGCCGCCGTGCAGCAGGGTCTGGACGCCGAACTGGTCGCGCAGGAAGGTCGCCCGGCGGTACATCGCCTCCGCGGCGCGCCCGGGTGCGGCCTCGGCGGCCTCGGTGAGCAGGAAGCGCCAGCGCTCCCCGTCGTTTTTCGCGGCCGCCCACGATTTCGGGATCTCGTAGCGCAGCGGCACGCCGCTCTTGGCGACGGGGGCGCCGACGCTGCGGGCGCCGTGGTAGCCGCCGTCCGCCCAGTCGGGCAGGTCCTGGAAGTCCGTGAGGTTCTGCAGGCGCCAGGCTTCGTGGTGGCCGCGGTTGCCGAGCAGGGCGTCGGCGAACTCGAACAGGAACTGCGCCCGCGCCCCGGCCTCCTCCTCGTCCGCCGAGGCCTTGTAGGCCTGCTCGAAGAGCGCCAGGGCGCGCACCCGGTCGCGCTCGTAGGTGTTGACGTAGCTCCCGCCGCCGCGGTGGTGGCCGCGTCTGAACTCGCCGGCGACGACGTGGCCCCAGTGGTGGCTGTGCATGTAGAGGTGCCCGGCGCGCGCCAGCACCCGCCAGTCGTCAGCGTGGTCGGTGACTACCTTCTCGACGAAGGCGTCGAACTTGACGACCTGGCCGAAGTTCTGCAGGCAGGTCCAGGCGTTCTGCAGGTCGCCAGCCGCGGCGGCGCCGCCGTTGTTCGGGTCGGCGAGCAGCTTCTCGAAGGCCTCGAAGGCCTCCTTCCAGTTGCCTTGCTTCTGCAGTTTCTCGGCGGCCTTGCGGGCGTCGCCCGTCGGGGCGGCAACCGTGCCCACCACGGCGAGGGCGGCGAGGGCGGCGAGACTTGCGATGGCGGGTCGGGTCGGGAACATGATGGGTCTGGGGTAGCTGATCAGCCTGTTACGAGGGCAACGGGGAGCGGGATGGGGATCTTAGAGGAAACCGCCATCGCTGGCGATGCGGATCCCCCCCGGGCGCGTCGCTCCCCGATGTTGTTCCCCGCCAGGGATGCCGGCCGGGCGGTCGCCGGCCGAGCGCTACGGCGGCGGGAGGGCCTGCGGTGACGGTCAGCGTCCGGGTGGGGGATTGTGGAAGACCGGCGCTTGTGCCGGGCCGTCCCACACGAGGTATTCGGCGGCGGCGGTGCGCTGAGCGGCGTCGAGGGGATCGATTTTGAACAGGGTTTTGTCGAAGCCAGATTCAGCGGAGCCATAGACACCTTCGGCGAGGAGGTCGATGGCCGAATCGACGTCGTTCACCTTGGCGAGATCCGGGGCGCCGCACGAGCTGGCCGCCATGTAGGTCAGCGCGACATGTTGCGCGTGGCGGGCGGCGAGGGGCAGCTCCTCTGGTTCCTCCCCGGCCCTCCCGAGGTACCCGAAATCGGTCACTTCTGGATCGAAGGTGAACTGCTCCGGGGCGCGCTGGCGGCGGGATCCGGCCGGCCTGTAGATCAACCCCCCGTCCTCCCGGTCCCAGTCCAGATAGGCCAGGGATCCGGCCACCTGCTCCCGGGAGAGGTTGGTGATCTTGAACACGACGGTCTCGAAATCGCCGCTGCCCGACACGCCCTCCGTGGTGAGGATGCGTACCACCTCCTCGGCCGAATCGACGTCGCCCCAATCCACCCCGGCCGCTGTGGCTGATGCGTAGACCGCGGCCAGGTTCTGCGCGTTGCGCCGGTGGGTCGCTTCGGGCGGGTCGCCCAGACCGAACAGTTCGCGGAGCATCATCGGCAGGGGGGAGTCCCGGACGGCCGCCGCAGGATGCGGGTTCTTATCAGGCGTGTAGAATAGGATGCGAGCTTTCTCGTCGAAGTCGAGATGCTCGGCCGCCGCCGCGATCTCGGCGGTGGACAGGTTAGGGACGCGGAATTCGGTGTCGCCGAACGTCCCGGTCCCTTTCACGCCGGCGACCAGCTTGAGGCAAGCTTGTTCGACACTCGGGGTCGGCCCCTCGAAGTCCGTGCACCCCGCGGCGACCGCCGCGGCGCAGACGCTGGCGAGGTTCTGCGCGTTGCGCTTCGCCCGGGCGACCTGGCCCGAGGCGGCGGCACCGCGCATGGCGTCGGCGACCATGGAATCGAGCTCCGCCCTGGTGAGTTTGATCTCCAGCCGGGCGCGGTCGTCTTCGGCGTAGTGCTTGGCGCCGAGCAGGGCGACGATCGCTGGGGGGAGCGAGACATCGTGTTCCTGGGCCAGCTCGCGGAGCGCCCCGATCGAGTCGCCGAACTTCTGCACCACCGCGGCCGCGTCGGCGGCCTCGGCAAAGTCGCCCTCGAAGAGGAGCTCGACGCCCGCGTCGAGGCGCAGGGCGACCAGGACGTGGTCGGGCACCGGGGATCCGGCGGCAGCGCTGTGCAGGGCTTCCCTGGGCACTTCGGACAACCGCGCGCTCATGATGAGGGCGTCGCCGCCCGCGCGTCCGCCCCTGTCCCGAAGTTCCTTGAGGACGCGCGACGAGGGATCGGCGCCCAGGTCGCCCGGGATGTCGTAGGCGACGACGAGCGACCGTCCCTTGACGAATATCCGGGTGTCGGTTCCGAACCTCTCGTGGAGCCGGTAGTAGCGCTCCCCTTTCGCATCGCGTTCCGGAACCAGGCTGTCGGGAGGAAGCGGGGCCTGGACATCTGTGGGATCGAGGGGGCGGGCAAAGGTGGCGACGAATGTCCCGGTGGCGACCGAGTCGGATAGGCGGCCGTTCTTCATGACGGCATCATCGAGTTTCACGATATGGCTCAGGCGGACGACGCCCGTGAGATCGAACTGGATGAGGTCTTGGATCTGGTCGAACAGCGCCCGCTCGTCGGGGAGCTCCGGATGGCGCTCGACCCAGTCCCGGTAGACGGACAGCAGTTGCGGGGCGTTCAGGGTAAAGCCCAGGTCGGGATCCGGCGGGGAGAACTCCGCCAGGAGATCGAAGTGGGACGCCGCCTCATCCGGGACGATCGGGGGCGTCGTCGCGGGCGGGTGGAATTCGGATCTTACACCGGCTGCCGTGTCGGAGGTTCCTCCGTCGCCGCCGCCGAGCAGGCCGGTTTTCCATGTGGCGACGCCACCGCCGGCCAGGGCGGCGACGGCCAACGCAACCAGTGCCCAGCGGGGGACCCGGGAACGGGGCGGTTCCTCACCCGCTTCTTTAGGAGAGGTCGCCGGTTCCGGGGGAGGAAGTGGTGGGGGCTCGTCCGGGGCGTGCGATGGGCCTTCCACCGACGCTGACGGTGGCACCTGCACTTCCGCGGGAAGGGACGGGAGAGCGGCGATTTCCTCAAAGGTGAGGACGACCTGCCCGGCGGTGATCTGATCGCCGCTGCGAACAGGAGTCGGCCCGGCGACCGGCATGCCGTTGAGCAATGTGAGGCTGCCGGCGAGCGGCGTCAGCTCCCAGCCGTCGGCGGCAGACGCGATGCGGTAGTGTTGCGGCGCGATCCCCAGTTCAGGCCGCAGCCGCACGTCCGCGCTCCCGTCGGCTCCGATCAGGTTCCCGCCCTCGCAGAGCGTCTTGCTGTGTCCTCCTGCTGCTAACAACCGCGGCATTCATTACGGTAATTATAATTATTATAAAATCAATGATGTTCTGCCGGGGTGGGGGTCGCTGGGTGAGGCGAGGTTGACCCCTTTTGGGGATGTGGTTCCCGGCAACTCAGTCGTCGAACCGGTAATTGCGGGGCTTTTTCTTGCGCAATTTGGTACGCCCGCCGGCCTTCAGGCGGAGGGGGGCGAAGACTTCGTCGGCGCCGTCTTTCTTGATGTGGTAGAGGATTTCGAGCAGCTCGCCGAGCCGGCCGGAGGGGAAACCGCCGTGGTAGGTGAACCACTGCAAGTATTCGAACGGCAGGTCGTAGATGGGGATGCCGCGCGGCGGGTACTCGGCCGGTCCGTATTTGCCGAAGGGCATGTGCGTGCGGCCGATCTCGTTCATGGTGTCGGCGAACTCTTCGGGGTCGAGCATTTCAGATATCCGCGAAGGGGCACGAAGGTGAGGTTGGCGTGTGATGACGCCAATACTGAGTTCTTCGCGAAATGGGCATACGGGACTCCTCCGGCTGTCGTACGACGAAGGGACTTTCTCTGGTTTTCTTATCCTTAGCGGATCTTCGCGCTCTTCGCGGATCCTCTTCAATCGGAGAAGGCCCACAGGAGATCGCGGGATCTCTCGTCGAGCTCGGCGGTGTCGCGGATGTGATAGAGGTCCTCGGCGACGTCCTGGATGAGCACGCCGCCGCCCTCGAGCTTGCGCGGCCAGGAGCCGAGCCGGGTCTCGAAGGTGCGCGGGCCGGCTTTGGTCTGCACCTCCCAGATGCGCAGGTCGATGTCGGTGCGGACCGAGTCGATGGCGGTGACCCGGATGGTGAAGGCGGCGTCCGGGAGGGCGGCCGCGAGCGCCGCCCGGCTGTCGGGGTCGAGCCCGTCGGGGGTCTCGACCAGGCCGATCTCCTTGCCGTCGCCGTCGAGCAGGGAGTAGAACGCGTCGGGTTCGGAGAGCGGGAAGCAGGGCTGCACGCGGGCGTCGACGGGGGCGCCATCGACGACGACCTGCAGCTGGCCGCTGGGGGAGATCTGGAGTTTCGGCGCGGGCATCCTATCCGGGGTTCACCTTCTGCATCTCGCTGAGCTTCTTGAAAACGCCGCCCTCGATCGCCATCAGTTCGGCGTGGGTCCCCTGCTCGACGAGGCGGCCGTCTTTGATGACGAGGATGCGGTCGGCCTTGCGCAGGGTGGAGAGGCGGTGGGCGATGGCGAAGGTGGTGCGGCCCTCGACCAGCCGGTCGAGGGCGTCCTGGATCTTCGCCTCGGTCTCGGAGTCGACGCTGCTGGTGGCCTCGTCGAGGATCAGGATCTTCGGGTCGTGCAGGACGGCGCGGGCGATGGAGACGCGCTGGCGCTCGCCGCCCGAGAGGGTGTGGCCGCGCTCGCCGACGACGGTGTCGTAGGCCTGCGGCAGGCCGCAGATGAACTCGTGGGCGTTGGCGGCGCGGGCGGCCTCGATGATCCTCGCGCGCGGGGCGTCGCGCATGCCGTAGCGGATGTTGTCGAGGATGGTGCCGTGGAACAGGAAGGGGTCCTGCTGGACCATGCCGACCTGGCGGCGCAGGTGGCCGAGGTCGAGCGAGTTCAGCCCGTGGCCGTCGACCCGGATCTCGCCGCCGGTGACGTCGTAGAACCGCACGATGAGGTTGGTGAGGGTGGTCTTGCCGGCGCCGGAGTGGCCCACCAGCCCGACCATCTCGCCGGGGCGCACCTTGAACGAGATGTCCTGGAGGATCGGTCGCACGGCGTCGTACCCGAAGTAGACGCCGTCGAACTCGACCTCGCCGCGCAGCGGGTCGAGGCGGATCGCTTCGGCCGCGTGGGGGAGCTCCGACTCGGTGTCCAGCAGGTCGAACACCCGCCGCGCCGAGCTGAGCGAGCGGTTCACCATGCGCGCCATCTGCCCGAAGACCTCGATCGGCTGGAAGAACATCCCCGCGTAGAGGAGGAAGGCGACGAACTTGCCGAGCGAGAGGTCCGCCCCTCCGCCCTCCCCCGGGATCAGGCGCGGCAGGGCGAACCACCAGACCGCGATGCTGACCAGGTGGATCATCAGCATCAGCAGCGGCCAGAACTTGGTCCAGTTCCGGTGGACGAAGTTGAAGGTCTCCATGGTGTCGGCGTTGCGCTCGCCGAAGCGCCGCCGCTCGTGGTTCTCCTGGTTGAACGACTTGACCACGCGGATGCCCGGGACGGTGTCGGCGATGACGTCGTTGAGCCCGGACCACTTGCGCCAGGCGCGGGTGAACAGCCGCTGCATGCTCTGGCCGTTCTTGACGATCGCCCAGATCATGAACGGCACGGGCAGCACCATCACCAGGCCGAGCTGCAGGTCGAGGAAGAGCAGGCCGACGCCCAGCACCAGCAGCGTGATCACCGACAGCGAGACCTCGACCACCCCGAAGGCGATGAACTCCCAGATGCGGTCGGTGTCGGCGCCGACGCGGCTGATCACGGAGCCGGTCTGGGTCTTCGAGAAGTAGGCGACGCTGAGCTTCTGGATGTGGGCGTAGACGTCGTTGCGCAGGTCGTGGGCGACGTACTCGCCCATGATCGACATGACGTGTAGCCGCACCCACAGGAACAGCAGGTGCAACAGGTAGGCGGCGGTGATGGCGATCAGGATCGTCCAGGCGAGGCCGGCCGCCGCGGGCGCGTCGCCGAGCACCTCGTCGATCATGTAGCGCGCCAGGAAGGGGGGCACGAGCGAGGCGACCGCCAGCAGCGAGCCGGCGACCATGCCGATGACCACCTGCCGGCGGTAGGGTTTCAGATAGGCGAGCAGGCGCCAGACGACGGCGAGCTTGTGCCGCGAGACGGTGGCCTGCGCGCGTTTGATCGGGCGGGTGAGGCCGGCCAGGTAGGGGGCGTCCGGGTCGTCCACCGGCGGCAGGTCGTGGCCGTCGGCGGCCTGTTTGAGGACGAAGGCGATGTTGCCCATCGCGTCCTTCTGCCGGTGCGTGTAGCGCAGGGTGGCGAGGGCGGGCCGGTCGGGGTCGG
>JANQMB010000341.1 GCA_028280355.1 Verrucomicrobiales bacterium | reverse complement strand
CCGACCCCGGGAAGTTGAACGTTCGAAGTTCGACGTTGGGAGTTGGACGTTCACCCCCCCGCCCTTGACCCCCGCGCCAAACCCCATGACTTTGAACCCGATGCGTACCCTGCGCCTCGCCGCCACCTCCCTGCTGATCGTCGTCCTCGGCGTCGGCGCCTGGGCGGCGGTGTACGCCTACGACCAGGGCTTCACGAAGAAGTGGCGGCGCCTGATCATGGCAGAGTTCGAGAGGCGGGGCATCGAGGCGGAGATCGGCAAACTGACCATCGACCCCATCGAGGGCCTGGTGGCGCGCGACGTCAACATCTTCGCCGGCGAACGCCACGAGACGGTGTTCGCCTCGATCAACAACATCACCCTCGATATCGACATCGCCAAGCTGCTGCGCAAACAGCAGTTCCTGAACACCATCGAGTTCCGCGACGCCGACATCTCCTTCCCCATCGACCCCGCCGACCCGGACGGCGGGCGGCTGGAGATCAAGGACTTCAGCGCGCGGATCCAGCTGCCGGAGAACAAGATCGAGATCGAGCGCGCCGGGTGCGACTTCCACGGCGTCCACGTCACCCTCGTCGGCTCCCTGCTACAACCCGCGCCGAAGGACGGCCGCGCGGGGAAGCGGGACCTGCAGCGGCAGGTCGAGCTGATGAAACAGCGCCGCGCCATCTTCGCGCGCGTCGTCGCCGAGCTGCGCAAGTTCCACTTCGACCCGCACTCCCCCCCGCACCTCCACCTCGAGGTGATCGGCGACCTGGAACACCCGGAGACCATCGAGGCCACCGCCCGCCTCTCCGGGGACAACGTCGGCCGCGGCAACTACTACTGCGACCACGTCGAGCTGCGCGCCGAATACCACCACCCCGACATCCTCATCGACCAGCTGAAGATCACCGACCGCTTCGGGGTCCCCGAGAAGACCGGCGAGCTCTACGCCGACGCGCGCTGGCGCATCGGCTCGCCGACGATCCCCTTCAACCTCGAGTCGTCGATCGACTCGCACACCCTGTTCCGCTCCCTGTTCGAGACCGCGGCCCCGGGCGAGGTCGTGTTCTACAGCCCCCCGAGGCTCGGCGCCAGGGGCGAGATCCTGCTCGACGGGGAACGCGGCCCGGGCGTACGCATGACCGGCACCTTCGAGTGCGACCGCTTCGGCAGCCGCGGGCAGATATTCGAAGGCGCCCACGCCGACTTCTCGGTGGCGCCGGGCAGGTGGTACCTGCGCAACCTCCTGCTGGAGCACAAGACCGGCACCTCCGGCGCCAACGCCCTCTACACGGCGGAGGAGGGTATCCGCTACGAGGGCGCCATCGAGATGGACCCGGCCACCTTCATCCCCTTCCTCGGGAAGGAGCAGACCAAGCAGTTCCTGCGCCGCTTCGAGTTCGGCCGCAGCCCCACCGTCAGCCTGCGGTTCTCCGGCAGCGGCCCGGACCTCGACCAGCAGAATTGGACGACCCTCGGCCGCTTCACCCTCGGCCCCTGCCACTACCGCGAGATCCCGGTGCTCGGCGCGGCGGGGAAGTTCGAGATCCAGGGCAAGGACATGACCTTCCGCGACTTCCGCATCGAGCGCGAGGAGGGGCACCTCGACGGCGACCTGGTGCACGTCCGGGGCGGCGAGAAACTCGTCGACGTCGAGGGCGTCCGCGGCCAGGCGTACCCCGCCGAGGTCGCCGCCTACTTCGCCCCGAAGACCGCCGCGGCCCTGGGGCGCTACCGGTTCCTCGCGCCCCCGCTGGTCACCCTGGACGGGGTCATCGACAGCGGCGGGCGGTTCCGGACCCAGCTGGTCTCCACCTTCAAGTCCTCCGGGGCCGCCACCTTCCAGCTGTTCAAACGCGAGCTGCCGGTCGCCGCCCCCGAGGGGCGCATCGCGATCGACGGGACCGAGCTCGGCCTCGAGCTCGAGACCGGCCTGCTCGGCGGCACCGCCAACTACACCGGCCGCTTCGGCCTCGGCCCCCGCAAGGGGAACTTCGCCGGGGACCTCGATGCCGAGGGGATCGACTTCGGCCAGCTGGCCGCGCTCTACGAGATCCCGACCCAGACCCGCGGCACGCTCAGCGGCCAGCTCGCCTTCGACGTGCCGGCGTCCGCGCCGGAGCGCTGGTCCGGCACCGGGGCGGCCAGGCTGGTGGACGGCAACGTCTTCGCCATCCCCGTCATGGGGCCGATCTCGCGCCTCATCAACGGGGTCTTCGCCAAGCCCAACGCGGGGTACAGCGTCGCCACCGAGGCCAGCGCCAGCTTCGAGATGAAGCAGGGGGTGATCCACAGCTCCGACTTCAAAGCGCTCACGCCCGGCTTCACGCTGAGCGCCAAAGGGCAGATCGACACCGTCGCCAAAGAGCTCGACATCGACGCCGAGATGAACGCCCGCGGCCCGCTACGCATCGTCGGCTGGCCGCTCTCCAAGCTGCTCAAATACAAGGGCGAGGGCCCCGTGTCGGACCCCTCCTGGCGGCCGGTCAACTTCACCATCCCCCCCCGGCGCGACGCCCAGGGCAACATCGTCCCCGAGGGACCACCGCGCATCACCAAGGTGGTCCCCGCGGCGGTCGGGGTCGGCACCCAGACCCTCAAGGCCGGCGCCAAGGTGCTCGAGACCGGTGCCCGGGGCGCGGTGGAGATCGGCTCCAAGGCCCGCGACCTCATCCCCATCCCCCGCCTCATCCCCCGCGGGGGCGAGAGGGAGAAAGAGCCGCCCGCGAACCCGGCGGACGGGGGGGACGACGCGAGAGGCCCACGCCGCGGCGGCCGCCCGGGAGGATAGGGCAATGAACGTCGAACTTCGAACGTCCAACTTCAAAGTTCGACGTTGGACGTTGGACGTTGGACGTTCTTAAGCGCCCAGCCCCTCCTCGCCGCACAGCACGTCGTGCAACACGCGCGACACCTTCTCCAGGTCGTAGGGCTTCGAGAGGATCCCGGCGAAGCCCCTCCTGCGCTGCGCCTCGTCCATCGAGTCCTCCAGGTAGCCGCTGCTGGCGACCACCTTCGCCTCCGGGTCGATCTCGAGGATCTGGCCGGTCGCCTCGCCGCCGTCGATGCCGCCCGGCAGCGTCATGTCCATGAGCACCGCCGACACCGGGCGCCCCTCGCTGCGGCGGCGCCGGAACTTCGCCACCCCGTCCTCGCCGCTCGCCGCGCAGACCACCTCGTAGCCGAGTTGTTCTAACAACGCTCTGGCAACACGAAGAATGGGCTCCTGGTCGTCCACCACCAGGACCGCGCCGGCGCCGCGATAGACCTCCCGCGCCCCCTCCTCGACGTCCGGCTCGACGCGCTCCCCGGTGGACGGGATGTAGACCGTGAAACACGAGCCCTTGCCCTCCTCAGACTCGACGGTGATCAGGCCGCCATGCTCCCGGATGATCGTCTGGCAGGTGGCCAGCCCCAGGCCGTTGCCGGCCTCCTTGGTGGTGTAGAAGGCGGTGAAGATGGCGTCCAGCGCGCCGGCGGGGATCCCGCACCCCCGGTCGATGACGTCGAGCCTCAGGTATTCGCCCTGCGGCAGGTCGGCCACCTCCCCCGGATCGAGCTCGGCGTTGCTGAGCCTGGCCTGGAAGGTGCCGGTGTCGCCCATCGCCTGGCGGGCGTTGATGATCAGGTTGTTGATGACCTGGGTGACCTGCGTCACGTTGACCACGGCCGACCACAGGCCGTCCTCGACCGAGACGTCGCAGCGCGCCTTGGCGCCGTAGGTCGAGAGCCGCGCGGCCTCCGTCAGCAGGCGGCCGACGTCCGTCTCGACGCGCCCGCCCCCGCCGCTGCCGCGGGCGAAGGCGAGCAGCTGTTCGGCCATCTTGCAGCCGCTCTCCGACGCCTTGGTCGCATCGTCGATCTGCCCCGCCAGCGGCCCGTCGCCCATCGACTGGCGGACCAGCGAGAGGTTCGCCATCACCGTCGTCAGGATGTTCTTGAAGTCGTGGGCGATGCCGCTGGCCAAGAGGGCGAGCGTCTCCATCCGCGCCAGGCGCAACTCCTCACCGCCCGCCCGCGGCGCCACACCCTCGATCACCGCCACCTGCACCTCGCCCCCGGCGCCGGCATCCGGCGCGGCCGCGGCTTCGCGCCGCTCGGAGACCGTCAGCATGAAGTTCGCCGGCCGGCCATCGTCCCCCTCCAGGCAGCTCACCCGCCATCGGCACATGATCTCCCCACCCCCCGACCGCCTCAGCGGGCTCTCCAGTTCGAACACCCGCCGCGACTCGGCGATCGCCGACATGCGCTCCAACAACACCCCCAGCTTCTCCCCGCCCATGATCGTCGCCAGCGGACAGCCCAACAGGTCCTCCCCCCGGTGGCCGCTGAGTTCGGTGATCCCGCGGTTCACGAAAACCACCCGCGGCCCCTCCCCCCCCTGCGGCTCGAGGTCCAGGACGACGACACCCTCCCCGACCTGCTCGACCGCCGCCCGGAGGTGGCGGTTGATGGTCCAGATCTGGCGGGTTTTGGGATCCATTCGTCGCGACGCGGCTGCCTCCGGCATCGCAGACCGATAACCCGGGTGGCCACTTAGTAAAGTAAACTTAAACTTCTGTTCATCTGTAGCAAATCTCCAGCACAAAATGTCGCCGCCCCGGCCTCGGAAGATCCCAAAAAACCGGTTGCGAGAGGGGCGCTTTCCGCTAGCTTCTCCGCCCCATGGCTAGAACGGCGGGAAAAAGCAAAACGCATAAGGCGATCTCCAAGCGGGTCAAAGTGACCGGCACCGGCAAGATGTTGCGCCGCAAGCAGGGCAAGCGCCACCTCCTCCAGAATAAGAACCGGAAGAGGAAGCGCAACCTCGGCAAAGCGACGCTCGTCTCGGAGGCGGATCTGCCGCGTTTCCGCGAGAACCTCCCGTTCAGCCACTAGGGAGGCCGGGGCCGGCCAAGCTCCGGACCCGACCCCAACCACCAGCGGCCGCCCCCCCGGATAGGGGTCAGGTGGCGGCGGTGGCGACCACGCGGCCTGATCCCGGGTGAACGGGATCCAACCGGACAGACGAGACCGCGGGTTACGAACAGAAACCAAACCGTCTGCCCGGAGGAGATACCGATGCCCAGAGCAACCAACGCACCCGCCAGCCGCAAGCGCCGCAAGCGCATGCTCGCCAAGGCCAAAGGCTACCGCGGGTTCCGTTCCAAGAAATACCGCTTCGCCAAGGACGCCGTCCGCAAGGCGATGTCCTACGCCTACCGGGACCGCAAGAACCACAAGCGCACCTTCCGCCA